>NZ_BAABCQ010000008.1:0-81378 GCF_039539045.1 Streptomyces marokkonensis | reverse complement strand
CCAAGGAGTTGCTTACGTGAATTGTCTTCCTAAGACCGCTTGGCCTCCGACTTCTCGACGACCTTGACCCCGCCGAACAGGTCCTCCGACTCATACGTCTCCCGCGCAGGCACCCCCGCCTGACCCGGAACCGGAGCGGGAGCCGTGGACACCACCCACTCCGCCGACTGCGAAGCAACCTCCGCCGCCCGCACGTACGCCTCGTCCGACCCGTCCAGCAGCGCAGCCTCCTGCACAGGCCAGAACCACAGCGCGCACCACGCGTCCATCAGCGTCTTCAGGCGCCAGTACGGGGTGTCGACCGCCTCCAGGTCGGCCTTGACCTTCTCCCTCGGTACTGCGACCTCGGGTGAGCGCAGCCAGCCGTCCTCCGCGCCCCACACGTCGACCCGCCGTGAGATCTCCCGCTCGGAGATCTCCAGCCGGCGCACGACCAGCCCCCACAGGTACTCCGCCCGCCGAGCCAGCCCCTGCAACCGCTTGGTCTGCGTGGCGTTGGGCGACTTCGTGATCGCCTTCCGCCAGGCGGCCAGCGCCTTCGCTTCTCCCGGAGCCAGCGCCTTGGCCTCCTTCTCGGCCGCGACCGCGCCCCACTCCTTCGCCGGGAGGAGGAAGTGATGCACCGCCCCTTCAGGCAGCGCGGCCCCCGCCAGCGCCTCCGACAGAGGGAAGCGCTCCGGAGTCGTCCCCAGCCAGCCGCCCTTCTTCAGGCGCTCGGCGGAGTACACCTCCCTGCGCCCGCCGATCAACGAGTTGCCGCGCCGCAGATGCAGCCCGAACCAGGGCGCCTCCATCCCCGGATGCATCGTGTTGAGCCACAACGACACCTCCGCCAGCTCCACCGCCGTGTCGTTCAAGTCCACGCCGTAGGAGTTGTGCAGGGCGATGTACGCCTTGGCCTTCTGGAACTCGACCGCGTACTTTTCCGTGTCGATGGCGACGCCCAGCTCGTCCTGGCGGCGCCGCAGGTACTCCGCCGCGACCTGGTTGATCGCCTCGTTGAGGAACGCGCCCGAGCCGAGGGCCGGTTCGCAGATCTTCCAGTCGAGGAGTTCGCGCGCCTCGGTCACCGTGTCGTCCTGGTCCAGGCGGTGCTGCAACGCGAGCTGGACGGTGACGCGGGTCAGTGACTCCGGCGTGTAGTAGGAGGCCGAGGTCTGGCGGTCGCGGCCCGACAGGCGGTACACGAAGGCGCCCGGCGCGTACCGTACGCGCTCCTCCACGCCCGTGTCCTCGTCCTTGTGGCGGACGAAGACCTCGTCGGGATACTCGTCGGCCTTGGTCGCCGGGACCAGCCAGGAGCCGTCCTTCGGGTCGCCGTTCTTCGCGACCTCGTACAGTTCCTCGCCCGCGACGAAGCCCGAGTAGGACATCAGGCCCTCGTACACGGCGCCGAGCTGGTTGATGCCGAGCTGGGCGTAGGAGATGAAGCCGCCGCGCTCGCGCCTCTTGCCGCGGGTCAGCATCAGCAGGCGCAGCACCCGGTACAGCGTCTCGTTGCGCAGGCGGGTGTCGATGAAGCGCTCCGCGCCATCACCGTCACCACCCCCGCCGGACTCGTCCTCGATGTCGACGCGCGGGTCGGGGACGGCGTACCGGCCGATCAGCCGGATCGCGTCCGGTTCGAACAGCTTGGAGTGCAGGGGCTCGAAGCGCAGGCCCATGTCCTCCGAGGTCCTCGCGGTCACGGCCTCGGTCGTCGGCTCCGCGTTCACGCCGTGCGTGCGGCGCGGGCGGTAGCCCTCCTGGACCTTGCGGAAGAGGAGGTCCAGCGACTCGTGGAGGTAGAAACCCTTGCGGGACTTCTCGTCGACCAGGTCGCGCTCGGCGATCAGCTCGCCGAGGCGGCCGAGGCCGTAGCCCATCTGGTACTCGGGGTAGTCCGAGGGCAGGATGCCCAGCTCGGGGCGGGCCTCCGCGTACAGCAGGAACAGGACGCGGTAGAGGTAGCGCAGCGACTCACGGGTCAACTGGCTGCCCAGTTCGGGGAGTTCCTTGACCTCCTCCGGGCGGACGCCGGCCTCGCGGAGCCGGTCCAGGACCTCGTTGGCGATCAGTTCGACGCTCAGTCGCAGGCCGTCGCGCAGTTCGCTGGAGACGCCCACCGCGTGCTTCGTCGACTTGTCGAGGAGGGTGGAGAGGGGGTTCTCGCCGCCCTCCTCGGGGGTGCGCAGCGAATCGGCGCCGAACAGGGCGGCCACCGTGTCGAGTTCGCCGCCCGACTTGGTGTCGTTGCGCTCCAGCACTCCGTCCAGGGACACGGCCAGGTAGCGGCCCTCGCCCCACGCGGCCCGGTCGGCGAGTACGACCACGCCGCCGACCAGCAGCAGGACGTAACGCGGGGCGTCCTCACAGGCGAAGAGGAAGGAGGCGAGCTTGGAGCCGGTGGTGAGGGTGTGCCGGCCGTCCAGGCTCGGTTCGTCGAGCAGGCGGCCCGCGCCGTCGGGGTCCAGGGCGTCGTCGGGCTCGGCCGACCAGCCGCAGTCCAGGGCGACGAGGTCCTTCTCCACGTGGGCGACGGTCACTTCGTGGGACTGGTCGGCGCGGACGACGGTGAGCGTGCCCGGCTTGGCGTCGAAGCCGAGGGCGCGCAGCACCTCCGCGTTGAGCGCGTGGACGCGGTCGCGCCACTCGGGGGCGTCGTACGTCACGGCGTCGTCGCCGGTCGCCGCGCGCTCCTCGTCCATCGTGAAGTAGGAGCGGGCCGCGAAGTAGGGGCGGCGCAGGGCCCGCAGGCCGGCGCGCGGGGTGACGGGCAGGGCGTCCTCGGGGCGTTCGGTGCCGGCGGCGTCCTCCTCGCGCTGCTTCCAGTCGGCGAGCAGGCCGGACTTGATGTCCTTGGGGAGGACTTCGGCGAGGTAGTGCGCGGAGAAGTAGTCGCCGCGGTTGACCAGGGAGTCGAACGTCATCGTGGTGAACCTCTGGGTGATGGGTCAGGCGGCGGCGTGGGCCGGGGCGAGGACGGCGAGTACGCGGAGCATCGGGCGGCCGGTGGTGAGGAGGGAGTCCGCGAGGGAGGCGAGGCGTTCGCGGGTGCCGGTGGGGGCGGTGGCGTTGCCCGTCAGCGTCGGCTGCTCCCACGAGCCCAGGCGGGTCTTGTACTCCTCGATGGGTGCCCTCAGGGGTTCGTCCCACGCCTCACGGTGCTGTTCCAGGAACGCCTCCGCGCTGTCCAGGACGCCGGGGATCGCCTCGGCGAGGAGGGTCGTGTCGTGGGCGAGGCCGGGGTTGGCCATCGTCGGGCCGACCCGGGCGCGGCGCAGCAGCGCCACCATGTCGTCGTCGACCTCGCCGTCCGTGGTGACCGCCATCCACTTGACGACGGTCGGGCGGCCGAGGGCGTTGGAGTAGATGCCCTGGACGAGGTACGTGGGCCGCGGCACGTCGGCCGTCAGGACCGGTGCCTCCTGGCGGTCGAGGCGGACCAGGACCTTGTCGGTGAGCCACTCCATGACCGGGTGCAGGTCGGTCAGGAGGGAGATGTCCGGCCAGCTGGACGTCGCCGAGGCACGGGCGCGGGTGAGGCTGTGGTCGGCGAGCCGGCGGTTGAAGGTGACCTTCAGGCGGTCGCGCAGGCCCTGCTCGCGGACGTACTCCGGGGGCAGCGCCTTGAGGCGGTGGACCAGGTCGGAGGGCGGGACGAAGGAGAGCAGGCCGGTCTCGGGGTCGGCGGACAGGTCCAGGCGGTCGTGGGCGTCCGGGTAGACCTCGCGCAGCGCCTCGTCGAGGAAGTCGCGCGGGGAGGCGAACAGGTGGGGCACGTGTGCCCTGGGCACGGCCGAGCCGCCGTCGCCGCTGCCACTGCCGTCGCCGCCGGTGTCACCGGTTCCGGCGTCCTCCTCCGGGTCGTCACCCACGGCGCCGAAGAAGTCGGCGAGGAAGTCTTCCACGCCGTCGTCGGCGCCGGTACCGGAGGTGCGGTCGGCGTCCAGGGACTCGTCCACGCCGCGCCCCCGCAGCAGGTCCTGGATGAGGGACTTCTCCTCGGCCTCAGCCCGGTACAGGCCGGACACCGCCTCCGCCGTGCCCAGCGACCGGTGGGCCTGGGCCTCACGTTCCAGCAGGCGCTCCGAGACGAGCGTGTCGTCCTTGGCGCCGTCGACGGAGCTGGTGAGGATCAGCGCCCGGAACTGCGGTTGGTGCGGCTGTCCGTAGCGGTCGATGCGGCCGTTGCGCTGTTCGATGCGGATGAGGGACCAGGGCACGTCGTAGTGGACGAGCTGGTGGCACTGGCGGTGCAGGTTGACGCCCTCGGAGGCGACGTCGCCGGTGAACAGGATGCGTACGGGCGTGTCCGCGAGGCCGAAGTCCTCCACGCACTGCATCTGCTGCTCGTCGGACAGGCCGCCGTGCATGACCCGGGCCGCCTGCTGGGCGGCCTTCCCCTTGAAGCCGAGCGCCAGTGGCACGGTCCGCGCGAGCCATTCCAGGGTCTGCACCCGCTCGGAGAAGACCACGACCCGGGTGGCGGACTTCGGCCCGACGCCGATCTCCCGCAGTTGCTCCAGCAGGGCACCGAACTTGCCGGAGTCCGCCTCCGCCATCTCCGACGCCAGTTCGAGCAGCCGGTGCAGGGCAGTGCGCTCGGCGGCCGTCGACTCCGGCTCGTTCTTCTTCTCCAGCGTCTTGATGCGCGTACCGACCGTGGCCTTCAGCGCCGTATGGGAGGAGAGGAAGGACTTCAGCAGCGTGTACGGGAACAGCGGGACGTCACTGACCGACTTCGACCCGTCGGACGGCAACCACACCGCCGCCAGTTCCTCGAAGACCTTCTCCTCGGCGGGGGTGGCCGTGATCCGCACCGAACGGGAGGGGCCCCGGTCCGCCCACTGCCCCTTCATCTGCTCCCGCACCTCGGGGCTGACCTTGGTGCGCCGGATGAACAGGTGCTTGATGTCCTCGGCGCGGTAGTGCTCCGGGTCGCTGATCGCGGCCGGGTCGAGCAGGGAGATCAGCTCGGCGAAGGAGCGGGCGTCACCGTTGTGCGGGGTCGCGGAGGCCAGCAGGAGGGCGTCCGTGTGCGGGGCCAGCGTGCGGGCCAGCTGGTTGCGCAGGGACCCCTTGTTGATGAGGTTGTGCGACTCGTCGATGACGACCGCGTCCCAGGTGATCCGCTCCAGGTGGTGCTTGTACTGGTCGGTGTTCTTCAGGGTGTCGATGGAGACGATGACCCGCTTGAAGTACGTGAACGGGTTGCGGCCCGCCGGGATCTCCCGCTGGATGCGTTCGATGCCCACCGAGTCCAGGCGTACGAGCGGGATCGCGAACCGCGTCCACAGCTCGTGCTGGAACTGCTCCAGGACGTGTTGCGGGGTGACGACCAGGATGCGCTCACCCCGGCCGCGGCGGATCAGCTCGGCCAGGGTGAGGCCGATCTCCAGGGTCTTGCCGAGGCCGACGACGTCCGCGATGAGCAGGCGGGGACGCAGGTTGCGGCCCGACAGGGCGAGTTGCGCGGGACGCTGCTGGTAGGGGAGGGAGTCCAGGAGGAAGGAGTCGGCCAGGGCCAGGCCCCGCTCGGCCTGCGGCAGCGGCGTCTTGCGCAGCACCGCCTCCAGGAACAGGCGCGAGCGGCGGAAGTTCGGTGAGTCGTCCCGCACCAGGCGGGTCCGCCTCGGGTCGAGCAGTTCGATCCGGTCGAGACCGGTGAAGAACACCGACTCCTGGTCGCGTACGAAGTCCGACGCGCCCACCGCCTCGATCCGGGCGCCGTCGTGCTCGGTCCGCGTCGCGTTGCGCACCAGCCACACCTCGTCCCGTACGAGGATCTGGGCGCCCGGCGGAAACTGGGCGTCCTCACCGTTCACAGGGGGAGCGGTGCTCAAGTCGGCGGTCACGCGGGTGCCTCCTGGGCGTTCGTGTCGTCGGGGTGGCGGGGTCCCGTGCCGGGCGGCCGGCGAAGGCGCGGCCGGACCGGCGGAACGTGTGGTCGGGGGGTGATGGTGCGGCCCGGTGGTGCGGACCGGGCCGGGTTCTCAGAACGGGGCCTTCGCCGCGTACACGGAACGGAGGCGCTCCGCCGTCCTGCGGGCCTGCACGGAGTGCCGCAGCGTGTGCGCTCGCTCCGTGGGCCGCCCGGAGGGCGCGAGCGGGCGGCCGGGCACCGGTTTCTCGCCGCGGGAGCCGCCGGAAGGATCCCGCGGCGCGGATGGCGCGGGGCCGGGGGAGTCCGGAACCGCCGGGCCGACGGGCGCGAGCGTTTCGATCACGGTGGGGGAGGGCGCCGGGGTCTCGGAGGGGACCGGCGCCGGGGCATCGGGAGGGACCGGCGGGTCCAGGTCGGCCGGGGTGAGCTCGGTGCCCGGAGCGTCACTCACGGGGGCGGGCCACAGGACGGTGGTGGACTGGCCGGAGGACGGTGCCCCGGGCCGTCGGCCCGCGGTGTGCGCGGTGAGCCTGCGACGCGCCTGGGCGATCTTCATGCCGTGGGCCTCGATGACCGAGCGGCACTGCCGCACCACATCGGTCAGTGACGGGCGGTCCTCGGGGCCCTGGGCGAGCATGCCGGTCAGGAGCGGCACCAGGTCGTCCGGCGCGCCAGACAGGTCCGGCGCCGTGTCGGGGTCGGTGACGAGGTGGAACACCATGTACGGGGTCGCCGCCTCGTGCGGGTAGTGGCCCGTCGCGGCGAAGAGCAGCAGCGCGCCCAGCGCGTACACGTCCACGGCTGCTGTCAGCGGCTTCACGCCGGCGGCCTGCTCGGGAGCCATGCAGATCGGAGTGCCGACGATCTGGTGGGAGGCGGTGAGGGAGACGTGCGACTCCGTGAAGGCCGCCAGCCCGAAGTCGATGATCTTCGGCCCGTTCGGTCCGAGCAGGACGTTGGCCGGCTTGAGGTCGCGGTGGAGCAGCCCCTGGGTGTGCACGCCCGCCAGTGCCTCGGCGACGACCGCGCCGAGCGCCGCGGTGAGGGGGGCCGACAGCGGGCCGTGCGTCTTCACGTACCGGGCGAGGTCCAGACCGTCCACGTACTCGGTGGCCAGCCACGGCTGTTCGGCTTCCGCGTCGGCTCCCAGGAACGCCGCCGTGCGCGGGCCCCAGATGGTCTTCAGCACCTCGATCTCCTGCGCGAACCGCTGACGGGACACGGAGTCCACGACCGACGGCTTGATCACCTTCAGCGCGGCGGGCTCACCACCGGGCGATTCCCCCAGGAAGACCTGGCCCATACCGCCTTGGCCGATCCGGCCGAGGAGCTCGAAGTCGCCCAGCGAGCGCGGGTCCTCGGGGGTCAGGGGCGTGGTCTGCACGTGGGTCCTCGACATTCGGTCATGGCGAGCGTCTGATCAGCCGTGATGCGCGCCTGGAGACACGGTAGTGGATGCGGTGGGGGTCGGGAACGCGGATGGCGAAACGGAGATGTCAACCACCTGAGGTGGAGAATCCGTGGAGGCCGGGGCCGGGGCCGGGGCCGGGCCGGGGCGGGGCGGGGCGAGGCCGGGCGGGTGGTCGTCGGCCGCGGCCCTCCTCCTGGTCTACGGACGTGTCCCGCCGCCCGGCCAATGCCCGGTCGCGTCACGGGAGGGAAGCAACTGCCCCCCCCCGGCCAGCCCCCGGGCCAGCAGCCGTGCCGTGTCCTCCGCCAACCGCGTCGCCCGTCGCGTCTGGGCCCGCAGCTCGTGCACGCGCCGGAACGCCTCCCCGTACGGCCGCTGCTCCTCCAGCGGCAGCAGCGGCACGCGCAGCCGTCCCGGGCTGACGTTGAGCACCGTGCTGCCCGTCGACGCGCCCGCGATGTTGTCGTCCGCCGCCAGGAAGCCCGCGAGGAACCAGGGATCCAGGCGGGCCGGGTCCGGCCGGAACAGGTGGACCTGCGCGCCGGCCTCCTCCTCGCCCACCACCCGGGCCATCGGACCGCCCCCGTTCGCGACGGCCCGTACGAGCACGTCCCCGGAAGCGATCACCGGTGCCGCGCCCCCGCCGCCCGGTTTCGCCGCGTCGCCCGTCGGGCCGCAGCCGCGCGCGATGTCCGCGGCGGTGAGGACCGGGCGGTCGTCGACGACGGCACCGTCCACGCCTTCACCGCCCGCACGTCCCCGCGCCGCCTCCGGGACCGTGCGCAACAGCGTCAGCGCGCCGCCCCGTGCGAGGTCCGACACCGTCGCCGTACGCCACTCACGCGCGCCCGCCGCGCCCCACCCCCCGTAACCGGCGGCCCGGCCGAGGGACTCCGCCGCCCGCACCAGATCGCGGCGCGTGGCGTCCACCTCGGCCGACAGTTCGGCCGGATCACCCTCCGCGCGCGACGCCCGTACGAGACGGGCCGGAGTCAGGTCCACCACGTCGTCGAGGAGGTCGACGACGCCGACCGCGCGGGCCAGGCCGGGCTCGTCCTCGAAGGCGCCCGGGTCGTTCGTGAAGGCCTGCCACGCTCCGAGCGTCCTGCCACGGATCTCGTCCCAGTCCAGGGAGGCGGAACGGCTGCCGCCCCGTGTGCGGTGACCCGTCGCACCGCTTCCCGGTCCCTCCGCGCCCTGGCGCTTTCGTGGTCACGCTTACCTGATAATGCTTCCAGTCGGTCGAATTCGGGTCGGTCGAATCCGGGTCGGTCGTATCCCGTGCCGGCGCGTACTGCGCGTACTGCGCGTACTGCGTGTACTGCGCGTACTGGCGGCCGCGAGGCGGGTGCCTGGAATGCCTGGTCTTCGCGCTCCGTGCCCGACATTTGGTTTACCGGCACATCAGCCCTCTTCGCGTTAGCGCAGTCAACAAGACGGCCGTTGAAGTGCTGATAGGTGCTGTGTACGGTTGCCTACTATGGCAGACACTCCCGCGACCCCGGCCGGCACCATGGTCACCGGCTCCGAGATCGCCCGGCTGGCGGGCGTCACGCGTGCCGCTGTCTCCAACTGGAGACGGCGGTACGACGACTTTCCCGCGCCCGCCGGTGGCAGTGTGAACAGCCCTCTCTTCGCTCTGGCCGATGTGCAGACGTGGCTGAACAAGCAGCGGAAGGGTCAGGACGTCTCGCAGGAGGTGCAGCTCTGGCAGGCGTTGCGGGCGGCATACGGCGACGACATGGTCCGGGGGCTCGCAGTGGTCGCACAGGTCCTCGCCGCCGCCGACGACGACGTACCGGACGCCAACGCCTTGCCGGAAGAGGTCGTCCGCCTGGCGCGTGTCCTCGCCGAGAGCGGGTCGGCGGGGGAGGTGGTGGAAGCTCTGGCGGAGCGGTTCACGGATTCCGTGCGCAGGGCGGGATCGGACCAGGTCACCTCACCTCGCATCATCCGAGCTCTGTGGTACTTCGCGGACCGGGTGGCGTCCGACGCCACGGTCTTCGATCCGGCGTGCGGCATCGGCACCCTGCTGCTCGCCGTCGGCCCTGACCGCGGGCCGAGACGACGCGGTCAGGAGACGGATCCCCACAGTGCCCGGCTCGCCCAGCTGCGCGCGGATCTGACGGGGCGCACCGGGCTGGAAATCGTCGCCGGGGACTCCCTGCGGGATGACAAGTGGCCGGACCTCAAGGCGGACCTGGTGGTCTGCGACCCTCCCGTGGGAGACGCGGACTGGGGACGGGAGGAGCTGTTGCTCGATTCCCGCTGGGAACTGGGTACACCCTCGCGCGCCGAAGGGGAGCTCGCCTGGCTCCAGCACGCCTACGCGCACACCGCACCCGGCGGCCGGGTCATCATGGTCATGCCCGCCTCGGTCGCCTACCGCAAGGCAGGCCGGCGCATCCGCGCCGAGCTGGTACGCCGCGGCATCCTCACCCAGGTCACGGCCCTGCCGGCCGGCAGCGCCGCCTCGCACGCCCTCCCCGTGCATCTCTGGCACCTGCGCCGCCCGTCTTCCCTCGGCGACGCCGCGACGAGCGTCCGCATGATCGACCTGACGGCGAAGGATCCCGACGAAGACCTGGAGCCCGCACCCGAGCAGATCGCGGACGTCCCCCTCATCGACCTCCTCGACGACACGGTCGACCTCACGCCCGGCCGCCACGTGCGGGAGACACACCGCGACTACGCGGCCGAGTACGAGTCCGTTCGCACGGAGTTGGCCGAGCAGGTGAGGAAGCTGGCCGAGCTGCTTCCGGAACTGGTGGCGGGCGAGGGCCCCGGTGCCCTGGACGGTTCGTCGGTGAGCGTGGCCGACCTCGCGCGCGCCGGGCTGGTCGAGTACGGCGACACGGAACCCGTCTCGACCAGTGACCAGCTCGACACGGACTTCTTGCAGGGCTTCCTGCGCAGCGCGTCCAACACCCGGCGCTCCACGAGTGCCAGCGGCACCTTCCGGCTCGACGGCAAGGGAGCCCGCATCCCGCAGATGGACATCGCCGAGCAGCGCCGCTACGGCACCGCGTACCGCAGACTGCGGGAGTTCGAGGAACGGACGCGGCGGATCGCCGAGCTCAGCAGGCAGGCGGCCGAGCTGGCCCGCGACGGCATCGGCAACGGAGCGCTTCGACCGCCGGAATGACGCGTTGTCACGAGGCTTCCGGTAAGAACGGACTGCCCTCCCCGCTCCACGAGACGGCCAGCGCCTCGCGCGCCCTGGTGCAGGCGACGAACAAGAGGCAGCGTTCCCGCAACAGGTCGGAGTCGTGCTGCAAAGCGTCCACGGCTGCCGGAGTCACCTTCCGGGTGAACGGCACCGCTCCCGCCGTCACGCCGAGCACGGCCACGCAGCGGAACTCCAGCCCTTTCATGGCGGGCATCGTGGCTGACGACCCGCTGTCACACCTGCCGCTCCTCCCGGTCACCGACGGGGGAGGACAGGACACCTTGCCGTCGATACGGGCCAACGACACCGTGCGCGTATGCGTTTTCCGTGGTCACCTCGACCCGGTCGAGCAGCGCCGCGTCACCGTCCAGGAGCAGGCCGAGGTTCTCGCGCAGCGAGGCGGCCAGTGCGTTGGTGTACGTGGTGGGCAGGACCCGCGCGTTGGGTGACCGGGTCAGCAGGTGCTTGACCAGGTGCAGGGCGGCGACCGTCTTGCCGGTCCCGGGGCCGCCGGTGACCTGTACCGGACCACCGTGCGAAACCCGGTAGGCGACCCGGCGCTGTGAGGGGTGCAGGAAGACCCGCCAGGCCGCGAACGGCTTCTCCAGGATCTCGGCGAGCTCGTCCGGTCCGCTGACGAGGGTGATCCGGCTGGTGGTGTTGGCGATGGCGGCGGCGAGCGTCTCGTCGGGGTCGGGCCGAGTCAGGCCTTGCGGGGCGCGCGCCACGAATGCCCCAGGTGGTCGACGAGCGGGAAATCCTCCTCCGTACGCCACTCGGTCAGAGCGTCCGAGCCGCGCCCGGCCACGATCGACGCGGCGGCCGACGGCGAGTTGCATTCGACGTCCCGCGCCGCCTCCAAGTAGCCGGGCCACCGCTCCGACTCCCGGAGAACTCCCTCCTCGATCAACGCCTCCCGCTGCGCCGCCGCGTACGGACCCGCACCCGGCAGGGTTTCCCGCCGCACCGGTGAACCGGCCAGCACCAGGAACTGCGGGCTGTCGTTCATCCCCTTCGAGGGCAGCACACGCCCGCGTGCGTACGGACCACCGTTCGGCAACCGCAGCCGGAACTCCGGGTACTGCGCCTGCTCCTCGCTCGTCGTCATCGTTCCCCCAACAGAAAGACCTGGCCAGTGGGAAGACTACGCGGGGTCGGCCCCGCGGAGCCTGATCGGCGTTCGGTCGCGAGCCCCGTCCAGCACGGTCCGGTCGACGGCCGGCCGGGGCCGGGGCGTGGCCGCGGTGAGCGAGATGACGCCGCGGTCGCTCAGCGCCGTCTGCCATTCGCCGGGCCTGGGCCGGGTCCCGCGCTCACCGGCGGCCTGTGCGAACAGTCTCCGTACCGCGTCGCTCTGGCGGTCGTCGAGGCAGTCCGCGACGAACGCGAGCTCCTGGCCCGGCGCGATGTAGGGCTCCTGGGCGACGACGCGTCCCGCCACGAGAGCCGTCTTGTACGCGTCCGTGTCGACCGTCGCGTCGGTGGAGGACGCGAGCGGATCGTTCCAGTCCGGAGTACCGGCCTGGGCCTGGACCGCCGCGCGGCCCACGCGCCGGAACCCGTCGCAGTCCAGGAAGTGCACCGCGGGCTCCGGGGAGACGGACCACAGCACGTTGGCCTGCGAGATGTCGCCTATCACGAGTCCGGCGTCATGGAACCAGCCGATGGCCTCGACGCAGGCCAGGGCGAGAGCTCTGCGCTGCCGAGGAGTCGGCTGCGCGACCTCCTGCCAGGCGACTTTCGGCGCCCTGATCAGATACTGCAGTTCGAGGAGTTTCGACGCCCCGGTCGAGGTGCGCCACATCATGTGGGAAGGGGCGCTCCTCATGAGGAAGCCGAGCGTCCGGCCGCTGTCGACCACACGGCACAGTGGCCAGGCGGCGAGAGCGTCAAGACGGCTCCGGTCCGCCTGAACGAGACCCTGCCGAAATGCGACCAGGTCGGCCAGGGCGTCACCGTTCACCTTGGAGGGAACCTTGTACTCCTTGAACAGCAACGGCCCGTCGCCGACCGCGTGCACGTCCCCCTGACCGCCGCTGCCGATCCGCGCGCCCAGGGCGAGGGACGACCGCGTGACGTCGGAGCCGTCCTCCACGCTCACTCCGTCTCCTCCCACACGCAGATGACCGTCCGGTCGTCGTCGTAGGACTTGGCCCTGGTCTGCGCCTGCCACAGGAAGTCGGACATCGAGGGCACCTCGGGGCCGCCCCACGCGTTCGCCAGGTGCTGAGCGAACTCGGGATCCTGCTGGGTGAGGGGGCTGGTGATGCCGTCGGTGCCCAGGAGAAGCACCTCGCCCGGTGCGGCGGGCAGCAGATGGACCTTGACGGTGCTGTAGGCGTGCGGGAGGGCCTCGGTGCGGGTGTCCAGGAGGGTGCCGTCATGGCCCGGGTCGCCTCTTTCCCACCTGCCTTCCCGCAACACGAACAGCCCGCCGTCGCCCACGCTGAACACCACGCGCTCACGGATACCGGGGTCGGTCGGCACCAGCAGGACATGCAGGGTGGTGGCCTGGTCCTGGTCGGCCCCCAGCCTGTTGACCGCGTGCGCGATCGCCTTGTTGGCGATCGCGCGCAGCTCACCTTCGTCCCGGGCCGTCAACGCCGCGTGGATGCGCTCGGCTTCGCTGTCCACCTCGAGAGCCGCCTGACGGGTGAAGCGGTACGCCCCGATGTGCGAGTACTTCGCGGATCCCACCCCGTCGGCGACCGCCAGGAGCAGGAACTCCGCCTCCGGCGGACCGACGCGTGTCACCGCCATGGCGTCCTGGCGGCAGGTGCCCTCCCAGTTGTGGGAGTCACCACGCAGCGACGCGGCCCGCACGGTCAGTCGTCCGACCTGGGCCCCGTCCAGCAGCACCGCCGGGGTGAAGGCCGCGAAATGGTCCTCGCTCCGCACAGCGGGGCACCGCAAAGGGTGGGACGGATAGCTGGGAGGCCGTCGGCCGACGTGGTCAGGCGTCCCGCGCAGGAAGGCGTCCGCGGGCTCCGCAGGCGACTGGGACGGCACGGGAAGCTCCGGTACCGCGTCCGCGGGTTCGCCCGGATGCGTCACCGGCTCCGCCGGGACGGCGGTTTCCGGCCCCCGTGGATCGTGGACGAGGATGCCGTCGGGCAGGCTTGCGAGGTGTTCGTCGAGGCGGTCGCCGTCGACCTGCCGGCCGGCGTCCCTCGGGTCATGCCGCACTCCGGGAACCTCCTCGTGACTCAGCGGGCCGCTCACAGCTTGTCCAGGGAGAGGCTGGTGAAGCCGGGCACCTGCTCGTCCATCTGAAGCTCGAAGCCGTCTCCGCCCTGGGCGGCCATGCTGGTCGCCGAGCTGACGATGGACCGGGTGAGGCTGGAGGCGAACTCCCGCAGCGCGACGGCCGGGGAGATGGAGTCGTTCTGCTGCAGAAACGCCTTGAAGTTGGCCACCTCGGTGATGGTCGCGGCGTCCGCGTCACTGATACCGAACGCGATGATCTTCGGGGCGTAGCGGAACGCGTTCAGCTCCTTGAGAGAGGTGCGCCAGCCCTCATCGGTGGGGATGCCGTCGGAGAGGAAGAACACCACGGGCCGGTACACGTCGTGCCCGTCCGCCTTCAGCGCGGTGACGTCCTTCTCGATGGTGTCCTTCAGCAGCCGGAAGGCGGCGCCGAAGGAGGTCACGCCGCCCGCCGACAGCGACGGCAGCTGTGTCAGCTCGCTCAGGTCCGCGAGCGGCTGAAGCACGGAGGCCTGCGTGGAGAAGCCGATGAGGGCGAAGCGGGTCTTGTCCGCGACACTCGGATTGGTACTGATCTCGTGGTGCAGGTCGGGCAACGCGGAGTTGATGGCGTCCACGCCGGTACCGGCCATGGAGCCGGACTCGTCGCACACCATGTAGAAGGGGAGCAGCTGCATGGGTCGGTTCTCCTGATCGGATGAGACGGCCTGGCCGTCAACGGGTGTAGAAGTAGATCTCCAGGTCGGCCGCGCCAGAGGCGCCTTTGAACCAGAAGTCCCGTGTGGTCGCGTCGGCGAACATGTCGGGGCGTGCCTTCCGCAGGGACGTGTTGACCTCCTGCGCGTAGGCCTGGCCGGCGCCGGGTTCGGGAGCCTGGCCGAAGGTCAGTACGAAGGCGGCACCGCGGCCCTCGTAGCGAGCGGTGGCTGCGCGGAGCCGTTCCGCCATCCGGGTGGTGTCACCCTTCGCGGCTTCCAGCCGGATCTTCACCGGCTTGCGCTCCACCGACCGTGGCCCCGTCGGTGCCGTCCTGCTCGGCTCGGGCGAGGGCTTGGCGTCGGCCGGTGCGGAGGGACGAGCGGAAGCCTGCGCGGCAAGAGGATCGCCGCGGTCTCCCATGGACACCAGAGCGAGTACGAGCAGCATGTCGGCGAAGAGCCATCCGGCCAGCTGAAGCGGCGTGAACCGGAGACGTCTCCTCCGCGGGCTCACCGGCCCGGTCCGATCCCGGCGCGCAACTCCTCGGCCTGCCGCAGCTCGCTCTCCGCACGCCGCTCGGCTGCCTCCGCACCCGAGCGTGCGGCTTCCGCGTCCGTCCGTGCCGACTCGGCGTCCGAGCGCGCGGCCTCCACCTCGATCCGTGCCGCCTCGGTTTCACGGAGCGCCCGTTCCAGGGCTTCGGTGACCGTGACGAACCGGTCCGTCGCCTCCTGAACGGCCCGGCTGCGCGCCTCGACGCCGAGCAGCGCCTCCCTCGACACCTCGGCGGCCTCACCGGTGCGGTCGGCCACCGTACCGAGGTCGTTGAGGAGGCGGCCGTTGACGTCCGCCACGACCTCGACACCGGTGGTGAACCCGCGCTGCGAGGCGGCCAGTACGGTCAGCGACTCCTCGACCCGCTGCGCCGCGTCCGACAGCGCGCCGCGAACGTGGTCGCCGTTGTCCCCGACCGCGGTCTCCAGCCGCTCCGCCGCGCGGGAGAGAACGTCGCGCATGCCGTCACCGGCCGCCTTGAGCTCGTCCAGTGCCCTGTCGAGGACTTCGGTCTGCCCGCCGACCGCGTCGGCCAGCCGACGGCCCGCTTGGGCCAGCGGCTCGTCCAAACCCCGTACGGCGGTCTGAATGACCGTCCCACTGTCCCGGACGGTCTCCTCGATCCGCAGCACCACCTGCTCGATCGGCCGCACGTACGCCTCCGTCTGGGCGAGACGCTGCTCCATCTTGTCGGCGGCCACACCCACCAGCTCGGCGGCTCGAGTGAGCTGTTCCTGCGTGGTGATGGCCTTGGTGTGCATGCGCTGCAGCCGGCCGGCCGCCGAGTTGAGCTCCGCCGCGAAGCGCTGGGGCGAGGCGAACCGGTGCTCGTTGAGCGAGAGCTGCGCGCGGGTGAGGACCGGGACCAGACGGGCGAGAGCCGCCCGGGACCGGCCCTGCGCCTCTTCCTCGCGGCGTTCGGCGGCGGTGCGTCGGTAGCCGTGCACGGCTGTGAGGACGAAGAGCATCAACAGGGCAAGGCACCCGCCCACGGCGACGTGGCCGAAGCGGAACGTCTCACCCAGATGCCCGTCGAACCCGGACTGCCACAACTGCAGGAAGGGCCGGCCGGCCGCCTTGGGGTCGTCTCCGGTGAGCGCCCCGTAGGCGCTGGAGGCCTGCCACAGACCGAACCAGGTGAAGAGCAGCGGCAGGAAGACCAGGGCGCCCAGGACCCAGTCCAAGGCGGAGTCGAATCGCTCCCCTCGACCGGCGTCCGCCGGTTCGGCGATGCTCTCAGGACGGGCGAAGTGGGCCATCAGGTCGAGATCGGCCCATGCATCGAGGGCCTCCACGTCGGTGGAACCGAGCGCTTGTGCCAGCGCGCGCAGCTCTTCGGCACGTGGGGCGAGCGCAGGGTCCTGCGCCATGTCTTCGAGGTGACGTGCTGTCACCCCTTTGTCGAGTCGTATCCCCGTGATCATTTCCCACCCCTGCCCGGTGACGCCGGGACTTCGTGCACATCTGAACACGGCGAGGGCAGGGCGATGGCTTGCCGCGTACACCTCGGCCGCACGGAATGAACCAATGAACTGTCGGAGACTTTCACATCTCCTTCACCGGACGCGCAATAATAGACGATGATCACACGGCTTGGACGGCGTGGCGTACGGCGGTTACGTGGATCGGTTGGGTAGGGGGCGTCCATTGAGTGGTGACGGCAGGCGGCGCGGAGTCATCGACCTGGCCGGAGGGCCGAGCGCAGGGAAGCGGTCGCAGTGGGAGCGGCTCCCGCATGCCGTGGACCTCACCAGGCAGGCGCCCCGTGCCGAGATCACGGGTCGCGGCATTCTCCAGATGAACCTGAACTGGTCGGTCGCCGCCGAGGCCGACCTCGACCTGGGCTGCATGGTCCTCACGAGCGACGGAGCGGGCGCGGCGGTCCAGCCTCTCGGAGCGCAGTTCGGCGATCTCGACGCCTGGCCCTACGTCAGCCTCGACCAGGACGACCGGACCGGCGAGACCCCCGACGGTGAGACCCTCCGCATCAGCCTCGAGCACCGGCATCGATTCACCCAGCTCCTCGTCTACGTCTACATCTACGAAGGCGCCGCCGACTTCCGTGCCCTCGGAGGGGTCGTCACGGTCAGCGCGCCGAGCGGCACCTGGCGCATCCATCTGGAGGACTCCCCGGCCGGCGCCACCTCCTGTGCGATCGCCCTGCTGACCCCGGGGCGGAGCGCCACCCTCGATCTGCGGCGCGAGGTCCGCTGGTTCACCGCCGAGCCGTTGCTGTCGAACCAGCAACTCATCGACGCCGCTTACGGTTTCGGCTTCGACTGGGTGCCGGGAGCGAAACCGCCGTTGTAGTCGGCATGCCGGCACGCGCCTTTTGTTTACTCTGCTCAGTTTCGCATTGGGTTGTGAGCACTGTCAACGCAATGATCAATCAGGTTCGCGTCGAAGATGTGTGTACTGGCAGGGAGTGACGGAACGGGACCACCGGTGCGCCCGGCACGGTTGGTCACTCCGATACGTGACGCAGGGTGCCTGTGACGCGTTCGGTGGGATGCGACGGCATGATGCTCGCCCCTAGGTCAACGGCCCGCACCCGTACCTCTTCCCGGCGCCTGCGCTGCTCGGCGGTCAGCCCGCCCCCGTCCGGATACCACATGCATCCGGCGTACCGACTCGGGCCGACGGCGCCGCCGGTCCCGACACAGACCACCCGGACCCCGAAACGCCGAAGTCGGTACTCCCACCCACGGGATGACACCCCCTGGTTGCCTCTGGTACGCACAGAAACACTGAACGGACCGAAGCCACCGGCTTCCGACCGATCTCAGGCTCTGTGACAAGGAGTTGCTCATGCAGCGGCGGACAGTCCTCCTCCTCGGAGCGGCGTTGGCGGTGTCCCCGGCCGTCAAGGCCCACGCCCACCCGGACCATCCGGACCACCCCGCCACACCCGGGGAGACGCCCCTCGTGACGGAGGGGCCCTACGGCGAGGGCTGGCGGAAGCTCGCGCCGATCGCGAGCGGCCCCCGGCAGGAGCACAGCGTCGCCGCGGTCGGCGACAAGGTCTACCTCATCGGTGGCATCGTCCCCGAGGCGTCCGGCGGCGTCACCACGACCGGACGGGTGGAGGTCTACGACACGCGTCGCGACACCTGGTCGGTCGCGGCACCGCTGCCCGTCGCGATGAACCACCCCAATGTGGCGGTGGTCCACGGCCGGATCTACGTCCTCGGCGGGCTGTCCGGCGGATCCGCGTGGCAGGCCCTGCGCGACAGTTTCGTCTACTCGCCGCGCGTCGGCCGATGGCGCCGGCTTCCCCCCGTGCCCGCGGGTGTCGAGCGGGGGAGCGCCGCGATGGGCGTGCACGGGACGAAGATCCTCCTCGCCGGCGGTATGCGTGTCCTCGTGCCGGGCGCGGGCGGCCTTCAGGACACGGTGGACACGGTGTCCGCGTACGACGTCGTGACCGGCCGCTGGAAGAGCCTGCCGAGCCTGCCGCAGGCCCGCGACCATGTGGGCGGAGCCGTCGTCGGTGGGACGTTCTACGTCCTCGGCGGCCGGGACCGGGGGCAGGTGCACGTACGGGACACCGTCTACGCCCTCGATCCGCGTGCCCGCCGGTGGTCCGAGCGGGCACCGATGCCCACCGCCCGGGGCGGCATCGCCGCCGCGGCCGTGGGGAGGAGGATCTACACCTTCGGCGGTGAGGGCCGGCACGACGGCGACAACCCGAACACGGTCTTCGACGAGACCGAGGCGTACGACACCGTGCGCGACCGGTGGCAGCGACTGGCGCCCATGCCGGTGCCGCGCCACGGCACGGCCGCCGTCGCCGTACGCGGCACGATCCACATCCCCGGCGGCGGCGTCCTCGCGGGCGGCGCCCCGGTGGAGGTCAACGACGCCTACCGCCCCGTCCACCGCTGAGCCGCCACTGACACCGGCCGCGAGGGCTCACGCGCCGTCGCGGTTCAGGCGGCTTCGCGCGTCGTCGACGCCCGCTTCAGGTCCTTGTCCGTGGCGGCCATGGCGAGAAGCCCCGAGATGTCCCGCACAAGCTGGCCTGGGCACCGACGTTTCACGGACTCTGATCTGCTGTGCCGGTGGCGGCATGCCGCCATGAAAAGGTGATTCGGTGGCGTTTGCGCCCGGCCGGAGCCGGGGGCCGGGCGGGCGCACGACTGGGTAAGTGGTCAGGAGTGCCAGCGGTCGCGGCCGTCCGAGCCGGGGCCGCAGACCATGGGGGTTCCCCTCTTGGTGACTCCGGCCGCCCCGGGCGGGGAGCAGTACGAGCCCGGGTGCACGACACCGGCACCGCTGCCGTCGGTGGAGCCGTTGGACGACGAGGACTTGTCGTTCGCCGAGCCGCCGCCCCCAGTGGTGCCGTTGTCGTCACCGTCCTCGTAGGCTGGGTCGTTGGCGGGGATCTTGTACGTCGTTCCCTTCGCCGGCGGGCACTTCTGGACGAGGTCGGCGTCGGTCCACTGGCCCAGGTCGAGGCGGACGGTGGTCGAGGAGGTGACCTTGGTGTCTTCGGCGGGGGCCTGGAAGCACACCCGCCACTCGTCGCCTTCCTCGGCGGCCTCCTCGGTCGTGGGGGTGTCGATGTCGAGGTACACGTCGTCGAGCGTGACGCGGTCGAGGTCGATGCCGCCTGGTCCAGCTCCTCGACCGCGGTGTTGTAGGTGTCGCCGACGATGTCCGGCATCACCGGCCACGGGAGCGGGCCGCCGTCCTGCTCCGGGCAGGGCTCGCCGGTCTTGACTGCAGCGAAGTCGACGGTCTTCGCCGCTGTGTCGGCCTTCTGGAAGCACACCGTCCATCCGGACCGCATGATGATCGCGCGGTCCTCGTCGGCGGCGTCATGACGACCGGGGGTGAGTCCCGCCGAACGTGCTTCCTTCTCGGCCTTGTCCAGTGGCCTGCCCGTGTAGTCGGCGATCTCGGGAGCTCTGGCGGCGGCAGGGGACGGTGACTGTTCAGCGCCGGCGCCGTTCGCGTGCTGTGCCTCGGGCTTGTCCGCACCGGCCTCGTCGAGTTGACCGCTCATGCCCGCGCTGATCAGCATGAGAAAGAAGGCACCGACCGTAGCGCCGAGCCTGGCGTACCAGCGCCATGCGGGCAGGACCCACACCGCCACCATGGCGGCGACCATCACGAGAAAGCCGAGCCCGAGGCTGAGCGCACTGAGCAGGGCGACCAGGGCCAGGAGGCCGAGTAGAGCGGGGGTGGTCTTCCACCAGGGCAGGGACGGGGGCGGGGTGGTGCCGTACGGGTTCACGGGGCGCTCTTGTTCTCTGTGTGAATGGAACCGGGCCTGAATCTCATGCGAAGGGGACAAGACGTTCAACAGCCGCAGCTTCGTCGCCGTTACGCGCACGGAGCGACGTGCTGACGGGGACGTACCGGAAGGGCTGCACATCAATGTGTCGCACGACCCGTCTCGGCTGGTCCGCGCGGCCGTTCGCCCCAGCCGCCGGGCGAGGGTGCCTCACAGCGGCAGTGTCATCTGTTCTCCGCCGGCCTCCTGCGGGATGCGGTGGGGAATTCCTCGTGCTGTGAGAAGGGACTGCACCGCGGTCAGATGCCCGTCGCCGAGCGCGAACGCAACGAGCCGTCGGGCTCGTGTGACACCGACGTAGAGGACGCGTAGTGCCTCTGCGGTTCGGGGGCGCACTCGGCCGTGGCGCCTGTCGTCCACGCCTCGATCAGGCGGTCCGAACGGGTGTCTTCCTTGTCCTTGCCAAGGGGCGGGACGACGATCAGGACAGCGTCCTCCTCCTGCCCCTTCACCCCGTGGATCGTGCCCGCCCGGCCGACGGCGAACTGGGCTGACTCGGGATCGCCGAATCCCACGACCTGCCAAGCGGTGACGGTGCTTGCCGTCAGACACCGGGGAGGTCGGGTACTTGGGTTAGCGGAGGTCGGGGCCGCCCTCCTCGACGATCTCGTCGAGCACGCTGATCTTCTCGTCGGCGTCGTCCGGACCGTCTTCGACATCGGTAAACGGTTCGGGTGCCTCCTCGGCGGCGAGGTGCGGGTACTTCTCCAGCAGGAACCGGCGCCGGTACGCCATCTCGGCCGCGTCGACGATCCCCTCGAGCGTTGCCCAGTTCAAGGTGGAGCCGACGACGATGCCGAAGGCGGGAACGGCTTTTCCGAGTCCCTTCTTGGTGATGCGGACGCCGAATGCTTTGGCGAACTTCACGGAGACCTTGGTGACGAACGCGTTGTTCAGGATGTCCCACGACTTGCCGCGGAAGAGTGCCTGAGTGAGCTTCGAAATGTCGGCCATCGCGGCGTTCTTGGCGGTGGCTGAACTCGCGGTCCCCATGTTGACGACAGACATGATGAAGAGCTTCTCGGCAGGCTCTTCGGGGTCGTATCCGTAGGACAGGGAGACCTGGCCGACGGCCCGGGACGAGAGTCCGAGAACGACCGCGGTATCGGCGGTGAACGCGCCTGCGATCGCACCGGCCGACGGCGCTGCCGCGGCGCCGGCGGAGGCGGTGATGGCGAGCTGCCCTCCGGTGATCGCAAGCCCGGCACCCGCTCCCGAGAGTGCCGCTGCGGCGGGGTAGTACCAGCTCGCCGCCCGGCCGCGGACCTTTTCTATCTGTTCGAGGTCGAGGCGGCGCAGGTCGGAGAGCGAGGTGACGTCATGTCCTCGCTTGTTGTGGAGCGCCACCACCCGCTTGGGAGAGAGTCCCGCTCGCGAGACCTTCCCCACCGACTTCCGTACGGACTGCACGGCGGTGCCGCCCCATTCCGGCATGGCGTCGGCGGCATCGCGGGCCTTTGCGCCGGCCTTGGACGCGCCCTTGGTAACGAACTCCTGTCCCCGTGACACCGCCGACGCGGCCCGCGGGTGCTTCTCCAACTGCTTCGCGGCACGCTTGCCGAGTTGTGCGACGCCGTTGGCCACGTTCTCGCCGGCGTTCTGCATCGCTTGTGACAGCGGGCGGCCCTTGAACTGCTGGATGGAGTTCCATGCCTCGAGTTCGTACTTCGAGGGCGTCGGACTGGGCTGCTGCGGGTTGCTCATGGTCCCCCCTGGGATG
Source organism: Streptomyces marokkonensis (assembly GCF_039539045.1). NCBI lineage: Bacteria > Bacillati > Actinomycetota > Actinomycetes > Kitasatosporales > Streptomycetaceae > Streptomyces > Streptomyces marokkonensis. The sequence goes on along the minus strand of NZ_BAABCQ010000008.1, from coordinate 59,452 downwards.
TGGATGGTGATGACGCGGGTGATGCGTGGTCGGGCGGGGGCCGTGGCCGGGAGGTGGGGTGAGGGGCGAGGCGTAGGTCTCGCTGTCCACGAGGGGGGACTCCAGGGTGAGGCCGGCCTGTGTCATGCGGCGTACTCGGCGAGGACCAGGCGTTTGGTCCGGTACTCGCCGAACTTGGCGATCTCGTTGTTCTTCAGGCCGCCCGACTCGGACTGGAACGTCTCCGGGATGTAGTCCGTGTCCTCGTCGATGCCACCGGCCACGAGACGGGTGGGGTTGGGATGCAGCAGCCGGCGCATGATCCGCACCTCGCGGTTGAACCGCTGCACGGCCTTCGCGTCGCCGCCGGTGTCGATCTGCGCGCCGGTGCGGCGGCGCAGGATGGTCTTGACGGCTACGGTGCGCTCCGGCGCCCCCTCCGTGGCCTGGAGGTCCTCCGCCTGATGGACCTCCCCCACGTTGCCCCTGCCGATGACACGCCCGAGGCGGAATCTGCCGCCGACCAGCCTGTGGCTCACTGCCGCTCCTTAAGTCCTGTGTCCCGCGTCGGCGGACGGCTGCGCCCGTGCGCGGGAAGCCCCCGACCCGCTGCCGCACGCCCGTCTCCACGGGCTCTCGTCGATCGTCGTCGCGCGTCGTGGCAGAGGAACGGTGCGGCGAGCCTCACCGTACACGAGGTGGGGAAAGTGCGGTAGCGGCTTGCCTGTTGACATCATCAACGCACCACTCTAGCGTCATCTGTGAAACGTTTTGGGGGTGGACGGGATGGCGCTGCGAACGGCGGATGAGGCGGGCTCGCCCGGAATGAGGGCTGCGATGGGTGAGCTGCTGGTGCGGCTGCGGCGGGCAGCTGTGAAGGGCGTCGTCCCCGAGAGTGCCTTTCTGGAAGGCGTGCGTGAGCTCTCGCTCGGCGACGGCGAGCGAGAGCGGCTGCGGGACGAGCTGGCCCGGCTGGGACTGCCCGTGCGGGACGCGCCTCTGCACACAGAGGGCGACAAGTGGAATGGTGAAAAGGTTGCACCGGACGGTGAGGAAAATGTGTTCCCCCGTATCCGCACCGTGCGGAGCCTGGTAGCGCGGTACGCGGACGCCGACGGGTACGTCACCCTGCCGGTCGTGGACGGCGTGGCCCGACTGGCCGGGCTCTCCGCGCGGGAGGCCGCCCTCCTGCGCGCACAAATGCAGGTTCGGGGCCACGACATGGACGTCGACGGGGCGGAAGCCGCCCCGGAGGGAACGTCGTCCTGCCAGGAAGCGGAATCCGCCGGAGGTGGTCGCGTCGGAGCGACGGCGACCGGGTCGCAGGGCGGGAGACCGGTCACGGAATCCGACGAGGAGCCGGACGAGGAACTCCCGGCTGACCTGCCCCGCGGAGACCTCGCCGAAGCCGTGGCCGCCGCGCACGCGGTGCTGGAGCGGGACCGGCGCGAACGGCGCCCCGGTGCCCGACTGCTGGACGCGCAGGCGGAAGTCGGTCTGTCCGTGCTGTTGAGGGGCGGCCCGGACCGGATCGGCGAGGAGCCGACCGAGGACGACCTCAAGGCGCTGGCGCCGGAGGACCTCAGAATCCGTGCTCGGGACTGTCTGGTCGTACACAACCAGCGTCTCGTGCACTCTCTCGTCCGGCCCTGCCTCGAACAGGGCCTCGACTACGAGGACCTGCTCCAGCACGGCTTTCTGGGCCTGCTCAGGGCCGCGCGCAAATTCGACGCCAGTAAGGGCTTCAAGTTCTCGACCTATGCCACCTGGTGGATCCGGCAGTCCATCACCAGGGCCATCGCCGACGAGGGCGCCCTGATCCGGATCCCGGTCCACATGCACGAGCAGATGCGCAAGGTGGCCAGAGCGGAGCGGACCCTGTTGAGTCAGGGCCGTCCGGCGACGGCTGCCGACGTGGCGGTGGCGTGCGACATGACTCTCCAGAAGGTGGAGGAGATCCGGCGCCTCACCCGCCGTACCGACTCCCTGGACCGTGTCATCGGTGACGGTGCGACCCTGGCGGATTTCGTGGCCGAGACACATCTGCTGCCGTCGGTCGACAGGCAGGTGATCGGGGCCCTGCACATCGCGGAAGTCCTGGCCGTGGTGGACACGTTCACCGAGCGGGAGGCGCGGATCCTCGTGCGGCGGCTCGGGCTGGACGGTGACCCACCATCGACGCTGGATGATCTCGGACGTGAGTTCCGCGTCACACGGGAGCGCATCCGGCAGATCGAGGGCAAGGTGCGGCCCACATTGCGGGAGCGGGTGCGCGCGGCAGGCCTCGTCGGCCTGGACGCCGCGTGTGAGCAGGCCGAGCGTGCGGCGGAACAGGCGGCCGAGGCCAAGATGGCGGCCCGGTTCGCCCGCGCCACCCACGCGGCCCGGACCGCCCGAGCCAGACTCGCACTCCGCAAGGCCAGGGCTGAGCGCCTCGCACGGGCCACCTGGGAGCAGGAGAACGAGCAGAACGGGCAGGTGGCTGCGGCTTCGGTGCAGGCCCCGGTGGCGGGGGAGAGGGAGGAAAACGGCGACGCGCCGATCGCCGACACCGTGGTGGAGCCGGAGCTCACGAGGGTGGATGTCTCTGCAGAGAGCGCCCAGGACGAGGCGGCTGCGGACGTCGGCACGGCTGTCGACACAGAGGCTGCGAACTTGGTCGCCGCCGACTGGGATCATGCCTGCCGACTGGCGCAGGCACCCGTTGACCGGCTCTCGTGGCTCGCGGACTACGTACGGACGGCCGTGGGGGACGAGCGTCTGGTCGGACTGCTGGGGCAGCCGGCTGCCGACGCGGTGGTGCGGGGTCTCGGAGACGGCACACCCCTGTCGCGTCCGGTGCTGACGGCACTGGAAGTGCTGCGTCGGGTCTTCGACGCCGTAGCGGCGGCCGGGCAGCGGCCGGAGGACTTCCTCGACCGCCCCGCCGACGCACTGCGCGGGGTGACGCCTCGCGCCTACCTCGAAGGCAGTCCTCTGGTGAACGGCGAGTCGCGGCTGGCAGTGCGTGATGCCTTGCGTGAGTTCCTTGCCGCGCCGGCTTCTCCTGCTGAACCGGAACCGGAGCCCGTGGCGGACCCGGAGCCCGTGGCGGAGGTGCGAGAGGCGGGGTCGCAGGAGGAACCACAGGAGACGGAACCGGACGAGCCGACGCCACCGGCCGGGACGACACCTCGGGCCACGGCCGACTGGGACAAGGCACGGACGTTGCCGCGGCCGCCCCTGGGCGGGGGAGTGGCCTGGCTCGCCGAATACGCGTTGCTGGCCCTGGGGCACCTGCAACTGTCGGTGCTGCTCGGTTCGTCCGTCACGGACTCCGTGGTACGGGCCGCACGGGAGCGCGGGATGCTGGACCGCCCCGTGGTCGAGGCTCTCGAGGTGCTCAGGGAAGTCCTCGACACGGTCAAGCGGTCGGAGATCCGGCCCGAGCACTTCTTCGAGAAGCCCGCCGACGCGCTGCTCGGGGCGACCCCTCGGGCATACCTCGCGGCGAAGCCCCTGGTGCGCGCCGCGTCTCGCCTCGCCGTCCGTGATGCTCTGCGGGAGTTCGTCGCGGCGCCTCCAGCGCGTACCGAGTCCGCGCCCCCTGACAGCGGTGACCGCGTCAGCGCGTCCAAGGCCGAGGCGGCCGACGCGGGGCATGAGCACGCGGCGTCGGTCGTCGCGAAGGCCGCTCCTGTCGAGCAGCCGTTGGCCGACGTCGAGGGACAGCTCGCCGCTACGCAGGCTCGGCACGAGACTGAACTCGCCCTGCTGGCAAGGGAGCACGAGCGTCGGCTGAGCGAGGTGCGTGGCGCCGCAGACGAGCGCGTCGCGGCGGTTCGGGCCGATGCCGAGCGCCGGCTGGAGGCGCTCGAAGAGGAGCTGCTGCACCGTGCGGACCGAGCCCTGGAGCGGCGCGAGGCGCATGTGCGGCGGCAGACCGAGGAACACCTCGCGCATGTCAAGGAGCAGCACCGTGAGTCGTACGAGGGGTTGCTGCGCAGGGCGGAAGCCGCCGAGGAAGCCGCCCGGCGGGCGGTCGGCGGGGAAGAGCGGGCGGAGGAACTGGAGCAGAGACTGCGTGACTACCGGCAGAGTGCCGAGGCTCGCATCCAGGACCTCGAGTCACGAGTGAGGCAGGTGAGGGAAGCCGCCGTCGAGCGGGAGGAAGCCGCGGCGTCGGCCCGGGAGGAGTACCGCCAGGGCATGCGGGTGCGGGTCGCCGAGATGGAAGCGCGGCTGCGGGAGGCCGAGGCGGCCGTCGCGCAGCGGGACCGGTTCGTGGCGGCGGCCCGCCAGAGCGCCGTAGAGGCCGAGCAGCAGGCGGCACAGCGCATCGCGCAGAGCGAGCACAACGCCTGGCTCCGCGTCTCGGATCTGCAGGCGCAACTCAGCGCCGTCCAAGCGGAACTGGCCGCCGCGCGGGAAGCGGAGGCAGCCCAGAGCCGTACCTCGCTGCGGGACCGCTGGCGCCGGTCATGAGCAGCCTGCCCGCCGCATTCACCGGCCCGTCCGAACATCTCGCAGGCCCGACCACCAGGAACACCATGGATCCCCGACAGGAACTCGTCACCTACCTGCGTCGGCAGCTCGTCGGCCCGGTCGGCGGTGACCGGGAGACGCTCGACGCCCCGCCCGACCGGCAGTACCTCATGGGCACCCTGTATCCGCAGGAGGCCGACCTGCAGCGCCAGTTGGACGTGGCCGCCGAGGAGCTGGAGGGAGCCGGCACCGAAGGGCGGGCCGAGGACACCGCACCCGCCACCGACCCGGTCCCCGAGTCCAACTCCTGGCTGCCCTCCTCCCTCGGGTTCAGCTTCTACACCGACGCGGACACCGTGGAGATCGACTGCTCCGCCGCCCGCTACGAGACCCGTGCCCGCACCGGTGAGCGCGGCCGGAACTGGCAGCGGATTCCGCTGACCGCCGAGACGCATCGGCTCGCCCCGGGGAAGGACCACGTCACGGTGCTGGACGGGCGCGCCGAACTCCGCCTGCGCCGTCGGGACTTCGGGACCGGCCGGCTCGTCACGGTCGCACTGGTCAACGCCGCCGTGCACGAACCCGACCTCGGCAAGGCCGCCCAGTGGGACCGGATGCTGTTCCAGGTGGAGCTGCGCGCCCGGCCCGTGGGCGGCAGGGTGCTCCAGTACCCGAGCGTCCGACTGGCCAGCCGCGACCCGGAGGAGCAGGAGCTCCGACTCCAGTACCGGCACGTCCGCACGCACGCCGTCGGCCACGGATGCGCGGTCGCGGAACAGTACGACGACGCCGGTGAGCAGGTGACCGAGCTGAGCGCGGCCGTCATGCCGGAGGCCGAGGTCACCGGCGTACGGGCCGCGGGGCTCAGTGGCTCGCCGGTGCTCGACCTGCTGCACCTCGCCGATCCCGCCGTACCAGTCGAACAACTCCGCGAGGAACTCGCCGAGTTCGCGGCGGACTACCGGGCGTGGTACGTCGGTCAGCTGAACGCCGACGTGCCCGGGTGGGGGCGCGAGGCCGCTGCCCGCGTACTCGACCGCATCGGCACCGCCGTCACCCGCATCGAGTCGGGCGTCCGCACCTTGTGCGACCCGCGCCGTCCCGAACTGCTGCACGCATTCCGTGCCGCGAACCGTGCCATGGCCCTGCAGATGCGTCACTCCGCACCCGATCTGGCTGGTAGCCGGCGCTCGCCCCGGGAAGCCGTGCCGCACGATCCCGAACCGAAGCCGGGAGCCACGTGGCGCCCCTTCCAGCTGGCGTTCTTCCTGCTCGCCGTGGAGGGTACGGCCGACCCCCGGCACGCGGACCGGACCGTGACGGACCTGATCTGGTTCCCGACCGGCGGTGGCAAGACCGAGGCGTATCTGCTGCTGGCCGCCTTCACGATGGTGCTGCGCCGGGGCCGGCCGGACGGCGGGGGCACGGCCGTGCTCAGTCGGTACACCCTCAGTCTGCTCACCACCCAGCAGTTCCAGCGCGCCGCCACCACCGTCTGCGCCCTGGAGACGCTGCGCCGCGCGGATCCCGCGGCGTACGGCCAGGAGCCGTTCTCCATCGGTCTGTGGGTGGGTGAGACCACCACTCCGAACACGTACGACAAGGCTCGCACGGCTTTCGAGAACGCCCGCCAGGCCGCCCAGCCCGACGACGTCTTCATCCTCGACCGCTGCCCGTGGTGCGGCACCCGTGTCCTGCCGGCCCACAAGTCGCCCGACATCTGCGACTACGGAGTGCGGGCCACGGCCGACTCCTTCGCCTTCTTCTGCCCGCGGCAGGAGTGCGTCTTCCACGACGAACTCCCCGTCGCCGTCGTGGACGAGCACCTCTACGACCGGCCGCCGACGTTCGTCCTCGGGACCGTGGACAAGTTCGCCCGGCTCGCCTGGGAGCCGCGCGCGGGCCGTCTGTTCGGCACCGCAGGGAGCCCGGGGGGTATCGGGAGCGCGGGCGGTGCCGGGAGTGCGGGCAGGGCGGACCGCTCCGGGAACCTGCCGCCGTCGCTCGTCATCCAGGACGAGTTGCACCTGCTCACCGGCCCGCTCGGCACCACCGTCGGCCTGTACGAGTCCGCCGTTCTCGGACTGTGCGCCGGCCCCGACGGCACCGGTCCGAAGGTGGTGGCGTCCACAGCCACCATCCGCCGCTCCGGGGAACAGGTCCGCGCCCTGTACGGCGGAGGCGTCCAGCTCTTCCCGCCGGCCGGACTTGACGCCCGTCACTCGTACTTCGCGGAACCCGACACCTCCAGGCCCGGTCGCCGTTACCTCGGCGTCATGGCCCAGGGCCATACCGCCGGCCGCGCCGCCGTGGCCACCGCCGCCGCCCTGCTCCAGGGCGCGTGGGAACTGCCCGAAGAGCACCGGGACGCCTACTGGACCCTGGTCGCCTACCACCACAGCCTGCGCGAACTCGGCCGCACGGTCACGGCCGCCGCCGACGACATCCCCGCCCAGCTCGCCGGACTCGACTCGGGAAGCGGAGTGCGGGCACTGGCGGACAACCAGGTGCAGGAACTGACCAGCAACCTTCCGCGCGCCGAACAGCCCGTCCTGCTGGACCGGCTGGAGAAGAACTGGGACGACCCGCGGTCGGTGTCCTTCCTGCCCTGCACGAACATGCTGTCCGTGGGTGTCGACGTCAAGCGACTGGCGCTGATGCTGATGCAGGGACAGCCCAAGACGACCGCCGAGTACATCCAGGCCACCAGCCGGGTCGGCCGGCACACCGTGCCCGGACTCGTCGTGACGTTCTTCAACGCCACCCGCCCCAGGGACCGTTCGCACTACGAGACCTTCGACGTGTACCACCGGTCCCTGTACCGGCACGTCGAACCGACCAGCGTCACGCCCTGGTCCGTGCCGTCCCGGCGGCGCGCCCTGCACGCCGCGCTGGTGGTCCTCGTACGGCACCGGCTCGGCCTCGCCGCCGAGAACCAGGCCGGGCAGATCCTGGAGTGCCTTCCCGAGGTGGAGGCCCTCGCCGAGGAGCTGGCCGCACGGGCCGAGGCCGCCGAACCGGACATCGGCGACGCCGTCCGCAAGGAAGTCGCGGGGCTGGTCGCCGACTGGGAGGACGCGGCGCGCGAGGCCCGCAAGAACGGCCGCGAGCTGTACTACCGCAGCCAGGGCAAGGGCCAGTCCAACCTGATCAAGAGCTTCGAGCAGAACTACGGCCTGTGGGAGACACCGAACTCCATGCGCAACGTGGACCGGGAATGCCAGGTGACGGTGAAAGGGGCCGACCTGTGAGCCGCACACTGCGGGTACGTCAGTCGCAGACGGTGGTGCCGTTCGGCGTCGGAGCCGTCTTCGACATCCAGGGTGAGTCCTTCGTCGCCACCGGCATCGGGGACTGGCCGACCAGGGGCAGGCAGAAGCTGGAGTCCCCGCGTCTCGCCTCCCGGCTGGGCGTCACCGGTTTCTACGCCGCCCCGGCGACCGCCAACGACCGTTTCGACGTTCCCGACGCGCCCGGCGCGCCGTACATTCGTTTCCCGTCCTGGCTGTTCTGCGGATCCTGCCGCCGGATGAAGCGCTGGCGGATCGCCGACGAGAAGCCCGGGCAGCCGCCGCGCTGCCCGTCCTGCTCGCCGGCGCGGACGCTGGCGCCGATGCGGTTCGTGCAGATCTGCCAGGCCGGGCATCTCAGCGACGTCGACTGGTGGTTCTGGGCCCACTCGCGGCGCGACGCCGGGGCACGACGGCGGTGCGAGGAGCGTGACAGACTGCGCTTCCTCGTCTCCGAGCGGTCCTCCGGCCTCGAAGCGCTCTCCGTCGCCTGCACCGCCAAGGGCTGCGGCGCGTCCCGGGACCTGCTCGACATCCTCGGCACGCACGGTATGCGCTGCTCGGGCCGCAACCCGTGGCAGCGGGCGAACGAGCGGACTCAGTGCCCCCGGCCCGTGCAGATCGTGCAGCGCACGGCCGGCAACCTGTACTACCCGATCGTCCACTCGGCACTCGACATCCCCGAGTCCGACGTACCGGCCGACCACGGTGACGAGAACCTCGCGGCCAAGGTGCGGGAACACGACCTGTGGGTGTCGCTGTGCCGGGTGGCCGCCACACCGCGCGCGGGGGTGTTCCGGACGATGATCCAGGAGGACACCGGCGCCGACGACGCCCTCCTGGACGCGCTCATCGCCGAGGAGACGGGGCAGCCCGTCCCCGTTCCGGACGCGCCGTCCTCCGATGAGCGGGGCGGTCCGGCCCGTCTCGATCTCAGCCGCGAGGAGTGGGCCGCCTTCACCGCACCCGTCCCGCCCGCCACCCGGGACTTCGCCCTGCGCGAGACCACCCTCGGCCTGGCCGGGGAGACCACTGACCCGTGGGCCGCCCTCGGCCGCCGCTTCGGCAGGATCGTCCTCGCCGACCGGCTCCGCGAGGTGCGCGCCCTCTCCGGCTTCAGCCGGGTCTCCCCGGACGCTCCCCCCGTACCGGCCGACACCGCCCGCCGCCTCAAGTGGCTGCCGGCGGTGGAGGTGTTCGGCGAGGGGATCTTCCTGAGTCTCGACCCGGCCGAGCTGGCGGACTGGGAAGCGGACGGGAACGTACGGCAGCGCGTCGCCGGAATGCGGGCCGACCTGGACCGCTCCTTCCAGCGGGACCGGCTGGAGACACTGACCGGTGCGGAACTCGCCCCCCGCTTCGTCCTCCTCCACACGCTCGCCCACCTGCTGATCCGCCAGCTGTCCTTCGAGTCCGGATACACCACCGCGAGCCTGCGCGAGCGTGTGTACGCACGCCCCGAGCAGCACCAGTACGGCATCCTCGTCTACACCGCGGCAGGCGACGCCGAAGGCACCCTCGGCGGGCTGGTCCGCCAGGGCGATCCTCCGCGACTGGCGGAGACACTCCTGCGCATGACGGAGGCCGCTGCCTGGTGCTCGGCCGACCCGCTCTGCGCCGAGCACACCGGTCAGGGCTTCGGCAACCTCAACCGCGCGGCCTGCCACGCCTGTGCCCTGCTGCCCGAGACCAGTTGCGAAACCGGCAACACCCTCCTGGACCGCGCCCTCGTCGTCGGCGGCGAGCATGTGCCCGGCTACCTGGAGCCCATCGTCACCGCCGCACGCGCGGCCGCCGCCGACGCACTGGAGGAGACGTGACCCTCACCTACCTCGACCTCACACCCGAACAACGGGCCGGCCTCGACGCCCTGCCCTTCGACGGCAACCATCTGATCAGCGGCCCGCCGGGCAGCGGCAAGAGCCTGCTGGCGGCACAGCGGGCCATCATGCTCGCCCTCACCGGCACCCCGGTCGCCGTGCTCACTCGTTCCAACCTGCTGCGCCAGTCGCTGGCCGCGACGGTCCGCGCCCTGGGCACCGCCGACCGCGGCGTACGCGTCACGACAGCCCACGCCTGGCTCGCCGAGTGGCACGGAGGCAAGGCTCCACGCAGCGACGACGGCTGGTACGACTGGCACGCGCTGTACGAGCGGGCCGCCGACACCGGTCCGATCCCCGGCCTCACCCTGGTCGTCGACGAGGGTCAGGACCTGCCGCCCGAGTTCTACCTGCTCTGCCGGATGCTCGGGGCCCGTACGACCGTCTACGCGGACGAGTGCCAGCGCCTCACCGACACCCACTCCACGCTCGCCGAGATCGCCCGGAACCTCGGCCGCTGCACCCGGCACGAGCTCGACGGCAACCACCGCAACACCGAGCAGATCGCGTCCTTCGCCGCCCACTTCCACACGGGCGCCGGCGCGCCGGCCCTGCCCGCCCGGCAGGGGCCGCCGCCGCGACTGCACCGCTTCCACGAGCGCGGCGCCGCGGACCTGCTGGCACTGCTGGCGGAGCGGCACCCGAAGGACTCCATCGGCGTCGTCGTGGGTTCCAAGCACACCCAGTTCTCGCTGCTCGGCAGCCTGACCCGCCGAGCGCCACGACTGAAGCCCCAGCTGTACACGTCCGAGGCGAAAGGCGGCCAGTACCGCAACCTCGACCTCGGCCGTCCGGGCATCGTCATCGTCCACCGGGCCAGCGCCAAGGGGCTCGGTTTCGACACGGTCGTGATCCCCGACACCCACACGGACGCGGCCGGCGACCCCTCCGCGGCCGCCCTGCGCATGACGTACTACGTCCTGACGACCAGGGCCCGGCGCGAGCTCCACCTCGGATACGAGGGCGAGTCGGAGCCTCCGATGCTGGCCCAGGTGGGCAAGGGCGAGCTGATGCGCGGCTGAGGGAGCGGCCGGAGGACGGGGTGGGGGAGGGGTACGACCCGAGGGGCATGTTGATCAGCGGATTCCGTTAATGCGTACCATGTGCAAGTGCGCAGCAGTGACTACAGCCTCAGGACAGCCGCCCCCGCCGACCTCGACGGTGCCCGAGCCGTCATGCTCGACACCGTCTACCGCGACTTCGGTACGGGATACGTCCCGCGCTGGCACGGCGTCATCGTCGACCCGGCCGGCGCGTATCTCGCCTCGGAGCGACACACCCTGCTCGTCGCGGTCGACGGGGACGGTCAGGTCGTGGCTACGGGTGCCCTCGACTCCCGGGGTCCCGCGCATCCGCCGAACCCGCGGGAGCTCGCCGAGCGCTACCCCTCCGGTGTGACCGCGCAGCTGCGCCGGATCTACGTCCGTCCCGAGCACCGGCGGCGTGGGCTGGCGCGGCGGCTCGTCGACGAGCTGCTCGCCTTCGCCGCCGCGGACGGCGGATACCGGGCCGTGTATCTGCACACCGACCCGGCCGTCACCGGTGCGGAGCCGTTCTGGCGGTCGCTCGCCAAGGTCGTGCACGACGAGCGGGAGGATGCCGGGGGCGGGCAGGGGATCGTGCACTTCGAGGTGCCGATGGAGCGTGGGACGCCCAAGTAATGGAAACGGTTGTCATGTAAACTCCTGCTCGCTGCCGCCTCCGCCTGCCCGCTCGCCCGCGCCCGATCGATCCGAGGACCATGCGCTCCCACCGCCGCTCCCGGCTGCTCGCCCCGCTCCTGCTCATCCCGCTGATATCCAGCTGCTTCGCGTCGGGCGGCGGCAGCGACGACTCCGGCACCGGTGGTGAGGACGGTGACGGCTCCCGTCTCCGCGTCGCCCTCGCCTTCCCGCCCGCCGAGAACCTCTCCCCCTACGGTGCCGACGCCACCCTGCTCAGCCGCCTCGGGGTCACCGAGGGACTCACCGCGCTCGACGCCAACGGCAACGCCGCGCCCGCGCTCGCCGAGTCCTGGCGGCGGGACGGTGAGAAGGCGTGGGAGTTCACCCTGCGCGACGCCACCTTCCAGGACGGCACCGACGTCACCCCGGCCGCCGTCGCCGACTCCCTCACCCACGCCGCCGACGCCGAGCCCGCGCCCGCCGCCCTCGCCGGTGTCACCCTCACCACCGAGGCCCAGGGCGACCGGGTCGTCCGTATCACCACCGCCGAGCCCGACCCCGTACTGCCGCTGCGGCTCTCCAGTCCCAGCCTCGCCGTCCTCTCCGCCGAGGCCTACTCCGGCAAGAACCGCGTCGACCCCGTCGGCACCGCCACCGGCCCCTTCGAACTGACCAAGGTCAACGGCGCCACCTCCGCCTCCCTCGACCGGTTCGACGACTACTGGGGCGGCCGCGCCCAGGCCTCCGGAATCGACGCCCGCTTCATCGCCGACGGCACCGCCCGCGCCAACGCCCTGAGGACCGGCGAGCTCGACATCGCCGAGGCGGTCCCCGTCTCCCAGGCGGCGACCCTCGACGAGGACACCCGGCGCGACACCGCCACCACCCGGACCACCAGCCTGCTGCTCAACGCCTCCTCCGGGCCCTTCGAGGACGCGGGGCTGCGGGCCGCCGCCCGCGGAGCCGTCGACACTGCCGTGTTCGCCAAGGACGTGTACGAGGGGTACGCCGACCCCGGTGCCGGTATCTACGGGCCCGCCGTGACCTGGGCCGACGGGAAGCGGACCGCGCCCGTCGGACGTGCGGCGGCCGGCAAGGCCGAGGGGGCCACGATCAACCTCGCCACCTACGACAACCGGCCCGAGCTGCCGGAGGTCGCCCAGGTCGTCAAGCAGCAGCTGGAGAAGGCCGGGTTCAAGGTGAAGCTCACCGTCCGCGAGTACTCGCGGCTGGAGGGGGACGCCCTGGCGGGGAAGTTCGACGCCTTCGTGCTGGCCCGGAACACCCTCCTCGACACCGGTGACCCCGTCGCCGTCCTCGCCGGCGACTACACCTGCGACGGCGGCTTCAACATCGCCCAGCTGTGCGACAAGGACGTCGACCGCGCCGTCGCCGAGGCGGAGAAGATCGCCGACACCGCGAAGCGGCAGGACGCCGCCATGGCCGCCGAGGCCCGCATCCTCGGCAGCGACGCCGTCGTGCCGCTCGTGCACCAGCGGATCATCACCGGCGTCGGCAGCTCCGTACAGGGCGTGATCCTCGACCCGTACGAGCGCACCCTCGTCGGCACCGGCACGCGGCGCTGACCCGTGCGGCAGCGGGTGGCCACCGTGGTGTGGCGGATCGTCCTCGCGGCCGGGCTGGTGTGCGGCATCGGGCTGCTGCCGTGGCTGACGCGGACCGATCCGGCCTACACCGTCCTGAAGGCGCGGTCGGCCGAGCGTGACCCCACGCCCGAGGTGCTCGCCGACATCCGCGAGCAGCTCGGGCTCGGCGACGGGCCGCTGCACCTGCTCGGGCGGTGGCTCGGCGGGCTGGTGCGCGGTGATGCCGGGCAGTCCTGGATCTCCGGGGGCGACGTCCTGCCCGACGTGCTCCGGGCGCTCGGGGCCTCCCTGCTGCTCATGGCCGTGGCGCTTCTCGTCGCGGCCCTCACCGCCGGGCTCGTCTGCGTGCGCACGCTGCGGCTGGGCGCCCGTCGGCGGCTCGGTGGGAAGCGGCGCGGCGGCAGTGCCTCCGCCGTGATCGCCTCGCTGCCCGAGTTCCTCGTCGCCTCCGTGCTGGCCACCGTCGTCGGGGTGCAGCTGGGGTGGCTGCCCGCGCTGGGGTGGTACGGGCCCCAGTGGACCGTACTGCCCGCGCTCGCCCTCGGGCTGCCCGCCGGGGCCGTACTGGGGCGGCTGCTCGACGATCTGCTGCCCGGCGCGTTCGGCGAACCGTGGGCGCTGGCCGCCGCCGCCCGGGGACTGACGGGGTGGCGCATCGCGCGGCAGGCGCTGCGGCGGTGCGTGCCCGCGCTGCTGCCCAACCTCGGGTTGTTCGTCGTCGGGCTGACCGGTGGCGCCGTCGCCGTCGAGCAGGTCTTCGACATTCCCGGGCTCGGCCGCACCACCCTCCAGGCCGCCCTCGCCCAGGACCTGCCCGTCCTCCAGGCCGGCACCCTCGCCCTCGTGCTCCTCGCCGCGCTCGCGACCGGTGCCACCCGCGTCGCCGCCCGTCTGCTCACCGGACCCGCCCTGCGCGACGGCGCCCTCTCCTCACTGCACCGGCCCGCCCCGCCCGCCGGCGGGCTGCTGCCCCTCCTCTACGGCGCCGTCCTGCTCGCCGTCATCGGCCTCGGCCTGCCGCGCGACCCGCTCGCCCTCAGTACGGGGGAGCGGCTGCGGGCACCCTCCCTCAGCCACCCCTTCGGCACCGACGCCCTCGGCCGCGACCTGCTCGCCCGCGTCGGCCACGGGGCCCTGGACACGCTGCTCCTCGCCTCCGCCATCAGCGCCGCCGCACTGCTCGCGGGCATACTCCTCGGGCTCGTGCCCCGTGTGTCCGCGCCGCTCGTCGACACGGTCAACGCCGTCCCGCCCGTGCTCGCCGCGCTGCTCGTCACCGCCGTCGCCGGGAGCGGGGCGGCCACGCCCGCGCTCGCAGTGGGCGCCGTGGCCTGGGCGCCGCTCGCCGCGCACACCTCGGCGCTGCTGCGCCAGGAACGCGCCACCCTGCACATCACCGCCACCCGGGGTCTGGGCGCGGGACGCTGGTACCTGCTGCGGCGCGAACTCCTGCCCGCCGTGCTGCCGCCCGTCCTGCGCCACGCCCTGCTGCGGCTGCCCGGTGTCGCCCTCGCGCTCGCCTCGCTCGGCTTCCTCGGCCTGGGCGCCCAGCCGCCGTCCCCAGAATGGGGGCTGCTCCTCGCCGAGAACCAGCCCTACGCCGAGCGCGCCCCCTGGGCCGTCCTCGCCCCCGCCGCCGTACTCGCCCTGCTCGGCGCGCTGGCCGTCACCGCGGCGGGCGGACTGCGCCGGCCACGACGACGGCCGGATCGAAAGCCGGGGCGACAGTCTCGGCGTGTGGCCTCGGGCGCGGACGAACAGCCCACCGCGCGGAAGGAACCGGCCGGAATCCGATGACGTACACATCCACCGGGCGGCCCGCGAAGGCTTCCGGCGGCCGCGGCGCTCCGCTCTCCCCGTTGCTACGGCTACTCATCCTCACCCAACTCGCCTTCAACATCGGCTTCTTCGCCGTACTGCCCTTCCTCTCCGAGCACCTTGGCGGGGCCATCGGCATGGCGGGGTGGCTGGTCGGGTTCGTGCTCGGGCTCCGTACCTTCAGCCAGCAGGGGCTGTTCGTGGTCGGCGGCGCGCTGGCCGACCGGTACGGCGTGAGGCCCGTCGTGCTCGCCGGGTGCGTGCTGCGGATCGCCGGGTTCGCGTGGCTCGGCTTCGCCGGGCGGACCTGGGCGGTCGTCGGGGCGGTGCTGCTGATCGGGTTCGCCGCCGCGCTCTTCTCGCCGGCCGTGGAGTCCGAGGTCGCCCGCCAGGCCGTGGCCTGGGAGGCGGAGGGCGGCGGGGACCGGACCCGGGTGCTCGCGCTGTTCACCGTCGCCGGGCAGGCGGGGGCCTTCGTCGGGCCGCTGCTGGGTGCCCTGCTGCTCGCCGTCGACTTCCGTACCGCGTGTCTGGCCGGCGCCGGTGTCTTCGTGCTCGTCCTCGCCGGGCACGCGTGGCTGCTGCCGCAGCACATCCCCGGGCGGGCGCGCGTCCGGGCCAAGGGCGGGGTGCGGCTGCTGCTGCGCAACCGGCGCTTCCTCGCGCTGTGCTGCGCGTACGGTGCCTATCTGCTCGCCTACAACCAGCTCTACCTGGCCCTGCCCGCCGAGGTGGAGCGGGCCGCCGGTTCGCAGGCGCCGCTGGCCTGGCTGTTCGCGCTGTCCTCGCTGCTGGTGGTGACCGCGCAGTTGCCGGTGACCCGGTGGGCGGGGGAGCGGCTGGCGCCGCGCCGGTCCATGGTGGCGGGGCTGACGCTGATCGCGGCCGGCTTCGCCGTGGTCGCGCTCGCCCGGCCCGCGGGATGGACGGGGACGAGCGGGCTGGTGCCCGCCGCCGGGTTCGTCGTCCTGCTCACCGTCGGGCAGATGCTCGTCGCGCCCGTCGCCCGTGCCTGGGTGCCGGACCTCGCCGAGGAGGGGCGGCTCGGGCTGTACACGGGGGCGCTGTCCTCGGTCTCCGGGTTCATCGTGCTCGCCGGCAGTTCCGCGACCGGTCTGCTGCTGGACAGCGGGCTGCCGGCCGCCGTGCCGTGGCTGGTCCTGGCCGCCGTACCGCTGGCGGCGGCGGGGCTGCTGCCTCGGCGTCACTGAGCCCTTCCGTGTCCGCCCGGCTCGGGTGGCCGCGCGTGCTCTTCGACGGCCCGATGTGATGAGATGCCTGACATACGCTCAGCTCGCACCCGCACCCAGGGCTCCTGTCCTCGAAGCCTCGTGCCTCCGCCCGACGTTTACGCCTCGGTGCGCCGGACGTACAGACGGCCGGGCATTGAAGACTGTTCGTAGTCGGATGAATACTCATGGTGAGTTCAGTCCTACGGCTGTACTGCCGCACGGACCTCTCGCCACGCACAGTGTCTCTCGGGCCGCCTTGCGTCCGGCCCGTCATGTGGGTGGGGAGGTCACGTCTCCCCATGGAGGAGAGAAGAGATGACGGACATCACCAAGCTCAGTGTCCAGCTGTACACGGCGTCCGACGCGGGAGCCGGCACCGACGGGTTCGTGTACATCGGGATCGCCGGCCGGGAGTTCCACGTGGACGCCTCCCGCAACGACTTCGAAGCCGGTGACCAGTTCACCTACATCTTCGGCGACGGCGCCAACGTCCTGGACGACGCCCGCAACGACCCGCGCCTGCCCCGCCTCGACACCGACGACGCCGACCGGTACCCGGTCTACGTCCGCTTCTCGGGCAAGGACAACGACGACGACTGGTGTCTGGAAGGGGTGACCGTCACCGTCAACCCGGGCGGCTCCGGAACGCGCACCTACGACAACCCGCGGCTCGTCGGGACCGGCAACGACCAGAAGATCTGGCTCGGCAAGCGGTTCGGCAACACCGTTCAGCTCAGGCGCGTCTGACACGGCGCCCCACCCCGCGGCTTCGGCGGGACCGGAACGGCCCCCTCGGCTGCGGAGCGTGGCGACCGCCTCGTCGAAGAGGCGCTCGGGATCGTCGGTCCCGCCCGAGCGGTACCAGGCGTCGACGGCCGCGTCGAGGCAGGCCGGCGCGGCGGCGACGAACGCCAGGGCTCGGGGACCGGGGTCCGTGGTGGGGCGGGGCAGGCCGAGGCGACGCTGGATGCCGGGGGCGAGCAGGGACTGCCGGCGCAGGTGCTTCTCCAGGCGCCGGGCGCGCAACGACGGCGCCTCGTGATGGAGCCGGGAGAGCAGGCGCAACTCCTCCCGGCCGGAGCCGGCCGGCCGGACGGTCAGGAAGGCCGTCGGGGCGGCCGCCGTCCAGGCCGACTCGGCGTCCCGGCCCCGGCTCCGGCATCTGCGCCGCCTTCGCCCGTGAACGCGCCCGACGTGGCAGTGACCTCGTCCCGCCCCCGCGACGTCCTCCGCCACAGCCACAGCGCCGTCGCGCACACGTCCTGAACCGCGCGCGGAGCTACCGGCACCGGGTCAGTCGACGACGGCCTCGTGCACGAGCCGCTTGAGGTCCGGGTAGACCGTGTGCGAGGACTTCGGCCGTACCTGGGTCATGAACTGCACCGTCAGGTCACGGCCCGGGTCGACCCAGAAGGTCGTCGTCGCCACCCCGCTCCAGCCGTACGTGCCGAGCCCGGAGGGCGCCTGGGTACGGGCGGGGTCGGTCACCACGGAGACGCCGAGACCGAAGCCGACACCGTCGTTGCCGGGCTCGTCGTGCGCGGGCCGGCTGCCGTAGGCGCGCAGGTCGGCGTCGCCGGGCAGGTGGTTGCGGGTCATGAGGTCCACGGTCGCGGGTGCGAGCAGGCGTACGCCGTCCAGTTCGCCCCGGCGTCGCAGCAGTTCCGCGAAGCGGTGCACGTCGTACGCCGAGGAGACCAGACCGCCGCTGCCCGACAGGAACCGCGGCCGGCCGCCCCGCAGCGGCAGCCCGGGGACCGGCTCGATGCCACCGTCGTCCGTCTCGCCGTACAGCTCGGCCAGCCGGGCGGCCTGCTCGTCGGTGACGTGGAACCCGGTGTCCGTCATGCCGAGCGGCCCGAGGATCCGCTCGGCGCAGAACACGTCGAGCGGCCGACCGGACACGACCTCCACCAGTCGCCCGAGCACGTTGCTGGCCACCGAGTAGTTCCACTGCGTGCCCGGCTCGAACTGCAACGGCAGGCTCGCGTACAGGTCGACCGTCTCGGCCAGACCCGCGCCCGCCCGAACCGACGACCGCAGACCGGCCGCGCGGTACAGCTCGTCGACGGGGTGGGCGTGGTAGAAACCGAAGGTCAGCCCGGCGGTGTGGGTCATCAGGTGACGCAGCAGGACCGGTCCGGCGGCCGGCCGGGTGACGACCTCGTCCCCGGCCCCTTCCACGTACACCCGCGGCCCGGCGAACGCCGGAAGGTACCGGTCCACCGGGTCGTCGAGCGACAGCCGTCCCTCCTCCACCAGCATCAGCACGGCCACGGCCGTCACCGGCTTGGTCATGGAGTAGATCCGCCACAGCGTGTCGGCCGCCACGGGCAGCCCGGCCGCGACGTCCCGCCGGCCGTGCACGGTCAGATGTGCGACCCGCCCGCCCCGGGCGACGGCCACCAGGAAACCGGGCAGCCGCCCCTCGTCGACCTGCCGGGCGAAGTGCAGGTCGAGCCGGTCCAGCGCCCGCGGATCCAGCCCGGCCGCACCCGCGTCGACCTCCTGTCGCAGCGGTGCCATCCCCATCGCCCTCCTTGGTCGTCCGTCGAGGTGCGTCCGGCCTACCCGTCACACGCGCACTCAGACCTCACGATGTACGGAAACGCGCGGAGGCGGCGCTCGGCGCGGCGGGGAGGACTCAGTTGCGGCTGACGGTGCGAGTCAGACCGGTGATCACCGTGGTGGCCAGGACCCAGCCTGTGATGATCAGGACGTAGGACAGCGTCTGGTGGCCGCCCTCCGGGGCGAAGGCGTTCTCCTGGCCGAAGGAGACGACCGGCGGCAGCAGGTCGAGAGTGTAGAAGACCGGGTTGAAGTCGGGGGACTCGTCGGGCTTGAGCGGTGGTGGGTGCCGCAGGCCGTGGACGGCCGAGCCGACCGCGAGCAGCGACAGCAGCCGGCCGCCCGCGCGCAGCGGCCGGAAACCGTACCCGACCGTGACGTCCTGAAGACGCCCCCACAGTCGGCCGTACCAGGGCAGGGTGCGCCGGTGCCGCCGCTGCTTGGCGAGTTGGACCACGCGGGCCGCGTCGTCGTCACCGAACCTGCGGTAGGCGGCGGTCGACTGCTCGTAGGTGAAGGGGAGGCAGCTGTCGCGAACGCCCGCCATACGCGTGCCTCGGCCGGTGCCGGGTCGTTGATCTCCATCGCGGGGACTCTGACCCGAACCGGCCGGTCACGTCAACGTGTTACCGTCACACGCCTGCTGCCCGCGCCTACTGCTCCCTGGCCGACTCCACGGCGTGCCCGCCGAACTGGTTGCGCAGCGCGGCGATCATCTTCATCTGCGGGGAGTCGTCCTGCCGGGACGCGAACCGCGCGAAGAGGGAGGCTGTGATCGCGGGCAGCGGTACCGCGTTGTCGATGGCCGCCTCGACGGTCCAGCGGCCCTCGCCGGAGTCCTCCGCGTAGCCGCGCAGCTTCTCGAGGTGGTGGTCCTCGTCGAGGGCGTTGACGGCCAGGTCGAGGAGCCAGGAACGGATGACGGTGCCTTCCTGCCAGGAGCGGAAGACCTCGCGGACGTTGTCCACGGAGTCGACCTTCTCCAGCAGTTCCCAGCCCTCCGCGTACGCCTGCATCATGGCGTACTCGATGCCGTTGTGGGCCATCTTGGAGAAGTGCCCGGCGCCGACCTTTCCGGCGTGGACGTAACCGTAGGGGCCCTCGGGCTTGAGCGCGTCGAAGATCGGCTCGAGGTCGTCGACGGTCTCCTTCTCGCCGCCGACCATCAGGGCGTAGCCGTTCTTCAGGCCCCACACTCCGCCGGAGACGCCCGCGTCGACGAAGTTGATGTCGCGCTTGCCCAGCTCCTCGGCGTGCTTCTCGTCGTCCGTCCAGCGGGAGTTGCCGCCGTCGATGACGGTGTCGCCGGGCTTGAGCAGCGTCCCCAGCTGGTCGATGACGTGCTGGGTCGCGGCGCCGGCCGGGACCATCACCCACACCGCGCGCGGCCGCTCCAGCTGGTCGACGAGGTCGACCAGGCTGCTGACGTCGGCCTTCTCCGGATTGGTGTCGTATCCGACGACGGTGTGTCCGGCGTTGCGCAGGCGCTCGCGCATGTTGCCGCCCATCTTGCCGAGACCAACGAGACCGATCTGCATGTCAGTGCACTTCCTTCAGTTCACGGTAGGCGGCCACCAGCGCGGCCGTGGACGGATCGAGGCCGGGCACATCGGCGCCTTCGGTGAGAGCCGGCTCGACGCGCTTGGCCAGCACCTTGCCGAGCTCGACTCCCCACTGGTCGAAGGAGTCGATGTTCCAGATCGCGCCCTGTACGAACACCTTGTGCTCGTACAGCGCGATCAGCTGGCCGAGGACGGACGGCGTCAGCTCGTTGGCCAGGACGGTGGTGGTGGGACGGTTGCCCTGGAAGACGCGGTGCGGCACCTGATCCTCGGGAACGCCCTCCGCCCGGACCTCCTCGGCGCTCTTGCCGAAGGCAAGCGCCTGTCCCTGGGCGAACAGGTTGGCCATCAGCAGGTCGTGCTGCGCCTTCAGTTCGTCGCTCAGCTCGGCGACGGGCCGGGCGAAGCCGATCAGGTCGGCCGGGATGAGCTTGGTGCCCTGGTGGATCAACTGGTAGTACGCGTGCTGTCCGTTGGTGCCCGGTGTGCCCCAGACCACCGGGCCGGTCTCCCACTCCACGGGGCGTCCGTCGCGGTCGACCGACTTGCCGTTGGACTCCATGTCGAGCTGCTGGAGGTAGGCCGTGAACTTCGACAGGTAGTGGCTGTACGGCAGCACCGCGTGCGACTGAGCGTCGAAGAAGTTGCCGTACCAGACGCCCAGCAGGCCCATGATCAGTGGCGCGTTGGCCGGTGCCTCGGCGTTCTGGAAGTGCTCGTCGACGATGCGGAAGCCGTCGAGCATCTCCCGGAAGGGGTCCGGGCCGACGGCGATCATCAGGGAGAGGCCGATCGCCGAGTCGTACGAGTAGCGTCCGCCGACCCAGTCCCAGAACTCGAACATGTTGGCCGTGTCGATGCCGAAGCCGGCGACCTTCTCGGCGTTCGTCGACAGCGCCACGAAGTGCTGGGCGACCGCCTTCTCGTCACCCTTCGCGGAACCGTCCAGCCCTGCCAGCAGCCACGAGCGCGCCGAGGTCGCGTTCGTGATCGTCTCGATCGTCGTGAACGTCTTGGACGCCACGATGAACAGGGTCTCCGCCGGGTCCAGGTCCCGGACCGCCTCGTGCAGGTCGGCGCCGTCCACGTTGGACACGAAGCGGAAGGTGAGTGAGCGGTCGGTGAAGGCGCGCAGCGCGTCGTACGCCATCGCCGGGCCGAGGTCGGAGCCGCCGATGCCGATGTTGACGACGTTGCGGATGCGCTTGCCGGTGTACCCGGTCCACTCGCCGGAACGGACCCGGTCCGCGAAGCCGGTCATCCGGTCCAGCACGGCGTGCACCTTGGGCACGACGTTCTCGCCGTCGACCTCGATCACCGCGTCCCGCGGGGCGCGCAGCGCGGTATGCAGCACCGCCCGGTCCTCGGTGACGTTGATCCGCTCACCGCGGAACATGGCGTCGCGCAGCTCGGACACGCCGGTGACGGAGGCCAGCTCCCGCAGCAGGGCCAGCGTCTCGTCGGTGACCAGGTGCTTGGAGTAGTCGATGCGCAGGTCGCCGACGCGCACGACGTACCGCTCCGCCCGACCGGGATCGTCGGCGAACAGTTCGCCGAGGTCCGGCCGCTGCAGCGCGTCCGCGCGGTGGTCCGCCAGCGCGGCCCACTCCGGCCGCCGGGTGAGCTTCGTGGAGCCGGACGTGGAGTCGGACTGGGGGTCAGACATGGACTGGGGTCTCCTTGCCGGCCTCGCCGCGCAGGGCGACGGCGTACATCTCGTCCGCGTCGAGGCGCCTGAGCTCCTCGGCGATGAGTTCGGAGGTGGGGCGCACCTTCAGCGCGAGGGAGCGCGAGGGCTGGTCGGGCAGGGTCATCGTGGCGAGCGGGCCCTCCGGACGGTCGATGACGATCTCGCCTTTCGCGGTGCCCAGGCGGACGGCCGTGACGACCGGTCCGTCGGTGACCACCCGGTCGACCCGCACGTGCAGCCGGGCCTCCAGCCAGCGGGCCAGCAGCTCCGCGGCAGGGTTCTCGGGCTCGGCCTCCACGGTTGCAGAGGTCACCGGTACCCGGGCCTGGTCCAGGGCGGCGGCCAGCATGGACCGCCACAGCGTCAGCCGGGTCCAGGCGAGGTCGGTGTCGCCGGGCGCGTAGGAGCGGACCCGGCGCTCCAGGACCTCCATCGGCCGCTCGGCCGCGTACAGGTCGGTGATGCGGCGCTTCGCCAGTGCGCCCAGCGGGTCCTTCGCGGGATTGTCGGGCGCGTCCACCGGCCACCACACGACGACCGGGGCGTCCGGCAGCAGCAGGGGCAGCACGACCGAGTCGGCGTGCTCGGACACCTCGCCGTACATGCGCAGCACGACGGTCTCGCCGGTGCCCGCCTCGGAGCCCACCCGGACGTCGGCGTCGAGGTGCGAGCGGGTGCGGTCGCGCAGGTTGCGGGGGTGCCGCTTGATGACGACCAGGGTGCGCGAGGGGTGCTCGTGCGAGGCCTCCTCGCCGGCCTTGAGGGAGTCGTAGGCGTTCTCCTCGTCGGTGACGATCACCAGCGTGAGCACCATGCCCACGGCCGGTGTGCCGATGGCCCGGCGGCCCTGCACCAGCGCCTTGTTGACCTTGCTTGCCGTGGTGTCGGTCAGGTCGATCCTCATGGCCTGCGCCAGCTCCGTCCGTCTCGTGCGAGCATCTCGTCGGCTTCCAGCGGCCCCCAGCTGCCCGAGGCGTACCGCGCGGGCCGTTCGTGCGTGGCCCAGTACTCCTCGACCGGGTCGAGGATCCGCCAGGACTCCTCCACTTCCTGGTGTCGGGGGAACAGGTTGGCGTCGCCCAGCAGGACGTCCAGGATCAGCCGTTCGTACGCCTCCGGGCTGTGCTCCGTGAACGACTCGCCGTACGCGAAGTCCATGGACACGTCCCGGATCTCCATCGACGTGCCCGGCACCTTGGACCCGAACCGCACCGTCATGCCCTCGTCCGGCTGGACGCGGATGACGATCGCGTTCTCGCCCAGCTCCTCCGTCGCGGTGGAGTCGAAGGGGGAGTGCGGGGCCCGCTGGAAGACGACCGCGATCTCGGTGACCCGGCGGCCGAGGCGCTTGCCGGTGCGCAGGTAGAAGGGGACGCCCGCCCAGCGGCGGTTGTCGATCCCCAGCTTGAGGGCCGCGTAGGTGTCGGTCGTGGAGGCCGGGTCGATGCCCTCCTCCTCCAGGTAGCCGGCGACCTGCGCGCCGCCCTGCCAGCCGCCCGCGTACTGCGCGCGCACGGTGTGCTCGCCGAGTTCGTCCGGCAGCCGCACCGCCCGCAGCACCTTCAGCTTCTCGGTGAGCAGCGACGCCGCGTCGAAGGAGGCGGGTTCCTCCATGGCGGTGAGGGCCATCAGCTGGAGCAGGTGGTTCTGGATGACGTCGCGTGCGGCGCCGATGCCGTCGTAGTAGCCGGCCCGGCCGCCGATGCCGATGTCCTCGGCCATGGTGATCTGGACGTGGTCGACGTAGGACCGGTTCCAGATCGGCTCGTACATCTGGTTGGCGAAGCGCAGCGCCAGGATGTTCTGGACGGTCTCCTTGCCCAGGTAGTGGTCGATGCGGAAGACCTGCTCCGGGTCGAAGACCTCGTGCACCAGCGCGTTCAGCTCGCGGGCGCTGCCCAGGTCGTGCCCGAACGGCTTCTCGATCACCGCCCGGCGCCAGGAGCCGTCCGGGGCGTCGGTCAGCCCGTGCTTCCTGAGCTGCTGGACGACCTTCGGGAAGAACTTCGGCGGCACCGAGAGGTAGAAGGCGTAGTTGCCGCTGGTGCCGCGGGAGGTGTCCAGCTCCTCGACGGCCTTGCGCAGCTCGTCGAACGCGTCGTCGTCGTCGAAGTCGCCGGGGATGAAGCGCATGCCCTCGGCGAGCTGCTGCCAGACCTCCTCGCGGAACGGCGTGCGGGCGTGCTCCTTGACGGCGTCGTGCACGACCTCGGCGAAGTCCTGGTTCTCCCAGTCCCGGCGGGCGAAGCCGACCAGGGAGAAGCCCGGCGGCAGCAGACCGCGGTTGGCCAGGTCGTAGACGGCGGGCATCAGCTTGCGGCGGGACAGGTCTCCGGTGACGCCGAAGATGACCAGTCCGGACGGGCCCGCGATGCGGGGTAGGCGGCGGTCCTGGGGATCGCGCAGGGGATTGCTCCAGTCGAGGGGCGCGAGCGGCGCGACGACCTTGTCGTCCGCGCCCGCCCCCTTCGCCCCCTGGGCGGGTCCGGCCGCCCGGGACTTCCTGGCGGGCCGGGCGGATCCGGCCGTCTCCGGACCCCGGCGTGCCTCGGCGGCCCGGGACTCCTCGGCGTGCGGGGGTCCCGCGGCCGCCCGGGCCGTCCGTTTCTCCCCGGCCTCCTTCGTCGCCTTGGCCCCGTGGGCCGTCGTAGCGGGAAGGTCCTCGCTCATTCCCCGTCAACTCCCTTGCTGTCGAGGGACTTCGTCACGGCGTCGAGCAGGTCCTGCCAGGCCACCTCGAACTTGGCCACGCCTTCCTGCTCCAGCTGCCGCACCACCTCGTCGTACGAGATGCCGAGCCGCTCCACGGCCGCGAGATCGGCCCGGGCCTGGGCGTAACCACCGGTGACCGTGTCGCCCCGCACGTCGCCGTGGTCGGCGGCGGCGTTCAGGGTGGCCTCCGGCATCGTGTTCACGGTGCCGGGGGCGACCAGCTCCTCCACGTACAGGGTGTCCCGGAATGCCGGGTCCTTCACCCCGGTGGACGCCCACAGGGGACGCTGGGCGTTGGCGCGGGCCCCGGCCAGGGCGGTGAACCGGTCACCCGCCCGGGTCGGATCGCCTGCGGAACCGAACACGTTCTCGTACGCCTCGTAGGCCAGCCGCGCGTTCGCCAGCGCCGCCTTCCCCTTCAGGGCGAGGGCCTCGTCGGTGCCCAGCAGCGTCAGGCGCTTGTCGATCTCGCTGTCGACGCGGGAGACGAAGAAGGAGGCGACGGAGTGGATGCCCGCCAGGTCGAGCCCGGCCGCCCGCGCCTTCTCCAGGCCGGCGAGGTAGGCGTCCATGACCTCCAGGTAGCGCTCCAGGGAGAAGATCAGCGTGACGTTGACGCTGATGCCCGCGCCGACGACCTCGGTGATCGCCGGGAGACCGGCCTTCGTCGCCGGGATCTTGATCATCGCGTTGGGGCGGTCGACCAGCCAGGCCAGCTGACGGGCCTCGGCGATCGTGGCCCGGGTGTCGTGGGCGAGCCGCGGGTCGACCTCGATGGAGACCCGGCCGTCCCGGCCGCCGGTGGCGTCGTACACCGGGCGCAGCACGTCGGCGGCGGCGCGGACGTCGGCGGTGGTCATCATGCGGACCGCCTCGTCGGCGGTGACGCCCCGGGTCGCGAGGTCGTCGAGCTGCTCCTCGTAGCCCTCGCCGGAGCCGATGGCGGACTGGAAGATCGACGGGTTCGTGGTGACGCCGACGACGTTCCTGGTCCCGATCAGCTCGGCGAGGTCGCCGGACTCGATCCGCCGCCGCGACAGGTCGTCCAGCCAGATGGAGACGCCCGCCTCGGCCAGGCGTCGGAGTGCTGCCGCGGGTGCGACTGCTTCGGTCACAGTGATCATCTTCTCTTTCTGCGGTGGGATCCGTCCGGGGCCGATCCGGTCGGATCAGCCGCGGACGGCTGCCAGGGACTCCCTGGCGGCGGCGGTGACGTGCTCGGCGGTGAAGCCGAACTCGGCGAACAGGGTCTTGGCGTCGGCGGAGGCGCCGAAGTGCTCCAGGGAGACGATGCGGCCCGCGTCCCCGGTGAACCGGTGCCAGGTCAGGCCGATACCGGCCTCCACGGCCACCCGGGCCCGCACGGACGGCGGCAGCACGCGCTCGCGGTACTCGCGCGGCTGCTCGTCGAACCACTCCACCGACGGCATCGACACCACCCGGGTGGGCGTGCCCTCCGCTTCCAGCGCCTCCCGCGCGGCCACGGCGAGCTGCACCTCGGAGCCGGTGGCGATCAGGACGACCTCCGGGGCCCCGGAGGAGGCGTCGGCGAGGACATAGCCGCCGCGCGCCGCGTCCGGGTTCGGTTCGTACGTCGGTACGCCCTGACGGGTGAGGGCGAGGCCGTGCGGGGCCGGGTGGGTGGAGTGGCGCCTGAGGATCTCGGCCCAGGCGGTGGCGGTCTCGTTGGCGTCGGCCGGGCGGACGACGTTCAGACCGGGGACGGCGCGCAGCGCGGCGAGGTGCTCGACGGGCTGGTGGGTCGGGCCGTCCTCACCGAGACCGACGGAGTCGTGCGTCCACACGTACGTCACCGGCAGCTGCATCAGGGCCGACATGCGGACGGCGTTGCGCATGTAGTCGGAGAAGACCAGGAAGGTGCCGCCGTAGACGCGGGTGTTGCCGTGCAGGGCGATGCCGTTCATCTCCGCGGCCATCGAGAACTCGCGGATGCCGAAGTGGATGGTGCGGCCGTACGGGTCGGTCTGGGGCAGCGGGTTGCCCTCGGGGAGGAAGGAGCTGGTCTTGTCGATCGTGGTGTTGTTCGAGCCGGCCAGGTCGGCCGAGCCGCCCCACAGCTCGGGCAGTACGGGGCCGAGTGCCTGGAGCACCTTCCCGGAGGCGGCGCGGGTGGCGACGGCCTTGCCGGTCTCGAACACCGGCAGGGTGTCCTCCCAGCCCTCGGGCAGCCGGCCGGCGACCACGCGGTCGAACAGCACCGCGCGTTCCGGCTGGTCGCCGCGCCACTGGGCGATCCGCTTGTCCCAGGCGGCGTGCGCCTCGGCGCCCCGGTCCAGGGCCCCGCGGGTGTGGGCGAGGACGTCGTCGGCGACCTCGAAGGACCGCTCCGGATCGAAGCCGAGGACGCGCTTGGTGGCGGCGACCTCGTCCTCGCCGAGGGCGGAGCCGTGGGAGGCCTCGGTGTTCCGCGCGTTCGGGGCGGGCCAGGCGATGATCGTGCGCATGGCGATGATGGAGGGGCGCCCGGTCTCCGCCTTCGCCGCAGTCAGCGCCGCGTACAGCGCGTGCACGTCGACGTCGCCGCTCTCGGCGGGCTCGACGCGCCGCACATGCCATCCGTAGGCCTCGTAGCGCTTCAGCACGTCCTCGGAGTACGCGGTCGCGGTGTCGCCCTCGATGGAGATGTGGTTGTCGTCGTAGAGGAGGACGAGGTTGCCGAGCCTCTGGTGGCCGGCCATCGACGACGCCTCGGCGGAGACTCCCTCCTGGAGGTCGCCGTCGGAGACGATCGCCCAGACGGTGTGGTCGAAGGGGGACCCGCCCGCCGGCGCCTGCGGATCGAACAGCCCGCGCTCGTAGCGGGCCGCCATCGCCATGCCGACCGCGTTGGCGACGCCCTGGCCGAGCGGGCCGGTGGTGGTCTCCACGCCGGCGGTGTGCCCGTACTCGGGGTGGCCGGGCGTCTTCGAACCGTGCGTGCGAAAGGCCTTCAGGTCGTCCAGCTCCAGCTCGTACCCGGCGAGGTAGAGCTGGGTGTAGAGGGTCAGCGAGGTGTGACCGGGGGAGAGGACGAAACGGTCACGGCCCGTCCACTCCGGGTCCGCGGGGTCGTGCCGCATCACCTTCTGAAAGATCGTGTACGCCGCCGGGGCGAGGGCCATAGCCGTGCCGGGATGGCCGTTGCCGACCTTCTGCACGGCGTCGGCCGCGAGAACCCGGGCGGTGTCGACGGCACGCCGGTCGAGTTCGGTCCATTCGAAGCGGTCCGCGCTGTCCACTGGGTGCGTGCTCATCTTCAAGAAGTCCTCGATCGGAGCGTAGTAGCCGGTCTGGCGTGTTCAAACTTAAAAGTCTGACTTTTGAGAGTGAAGGTCGTGGTGTGCCAGCCTGTGGTGAAACTGGGACACGGCCCCCGGCGGCGGGGCACCCGGGGGCGCACGGACGGGGCGGCACGAGAAGGACATGGCGGACGTGGCGGACGAAAGCACCCGAGGTGACGGCGACGGGATCAGAACCTTCCCCTTCCCTGTCGATCTGAGCCTCCTCGGTGTCGGCATGCAGGTCGGCCCCATGGGTGTCGGCCGCACCTGGCACGCGCAGGCCCCGCTGCACCGGGTGCACCGCATCGACTTCCACGTCGTCATGCTCTTCACCGGCGGTCCGGTCCGCCACATGGTCGACTTCGCCGAGTACGAGGCGACGGCCGGCGATCTGCTGTGGATCCGGCCCGGACAGGTCCACCGCTTCTCGCCGGGGAGCGAGTACCGCGGAACGGTGCTGACCATGCAGCCCGGCTTCCTGCCCCGCGCCACCGTGGAGGCCACCGGCCTCTACCGCTACGACCTGCCGCCCCTGCTCCGCCCCGACGAGACACGGCTCGCCGGGCTGACGGCGGCACTCGACCAGCTGCGGCGCGAGTACGAGGACGCCACCACCCTGCCGCTCAGCCTGCACACCGCCGTGCTGCGCCACGCCCTGTCGGCGTTCCTGCTGCGCCTCGCGCACCTCGCGGCCGGCTCCGCCGAGGCGGCGCGCCGGGGACGGGCGGACCCGCCGGGCGACACGGCCTTCACCCTCTTCCGGGACGAGGTCGAACGGGGCTTCGCCACCAACCACAGCGTCAGCGCCTACGCCGACGCGCTCGGCTACTCCCGGCGCACCCTGGTCCGCGCGGTGCGCGCCGCCACCGGCGAGACGCCCAAGGGGTTCATCGACAAGCGGGTCGTCCTGGAGGCCAGACGGCTCCTCGCCCACACCGACATGCCGATCGGCCGGGTCGGCGCGGCGGTCGGCTTCCCGGACGCGGCGAACTTCTCCAGGTTCTTCCAGCAGCACACGGACCAGACACCGGCGGCGTTCCGGGCCGAGCTGCGCCGAGAGTCCCCGCCAGGTCCTGACGGAGGGGCTCACGTAAGCGCGTGAGCCCCTGCGCCCTCCCGCCAGGGCGCCGTTGGCCGCTCAACGGTCCACCCCCGGCGGGGAGGAACCGCGGCCGGCCGGATCTCGGCGGCCGGTGCCTCAGCGGTGCCTCAGCGGTGCGCCGGCTGTGGCTCGGCCACGGCGGCGGCCTCCTCGCGCAGACCGAACCGCTCGTGCGCCCGGCGCAGCGCCTTCGGGGCCCACCAGGCGCGGCTGCCGAGCAGCGCCATGGTCGCCGGCACCAGCAGCATCCGTACCACCGTGGCGTCGATCAGCACCGCCAGGGTGAGGCCGAGCCCGATCTGCAGGATCGGGGAGAAGCCGCCCGTCATGAAGGCGCCGAACACCACCGCGAGGAGCAGCGCGGCGCAGGTCACCACCCGGCCGGAGCGGCGCAGCCCGGTCACCACGGCCTCCCGGTCGTCGCCGGTCAGCTCCCGGGCCTCGCGCATCCGCGCCAGGATGAACAGCTCGTAGTCCATGGCCAGTCCGAAGGCGATCGCGATGATCAGCGGTGGTGCGGTCAGACTCAGCGCGCCCAGCCCCTCGGCGCCGATCAGCCCGGCCAGATGGCCGTCCTGGAACACCCAGACGACGGCGCCGAGCGCGGCGGCGAGGCTGAGCAGCGTGGTCGCGATCGTGCGCAGCGGCAGCAGCACCGACCCGGTGAAGGCGAACAGCAGCACGAAGATCCCGGCCAGCACGGTCAGCGCCGCCCAGGGCGCCCGGTCGGCGAGCATCTGCCGGAAGTCGACCAACTGGGCCGCGGTGCCGGTGACCTGGACGGGGGCGTCACCGCGTATGTCCCGTACCCGTTCGACCAGTTCGGTGGCCGCCCTGCCGTCGACCGGGCCGGACGGGGGCAGTTCGAGCACAGTGGTGCCGCCCGGCAGGTCACGGCGCTCGGTGCCCGGCGCGAGCACGCTGATCCGGCCGGCCGTCGCTGCGTCGGTGCCGGGCCGCAGGACCACGGTGACCGGCGAGACCCCGGTGCCCGGCGGGAAGTGCGCCTCTACGGCGTCGTGAAGCTGCCGCGCCTCGGTGCTCTTCGGGAGCTGCCGCGCGTCGCCGATGTTGATGCGCATGCCGGTGACGGGCAGCGCCAGCACCAGCAGGGCGGGGACGGTGACGGCCAGGACGGCCACGCGCCGGCGGGTGGCGAAGCGGGCCAGGCGGGCGAAGAGCCGGCCCTCCTCGCCCTGTGGCCGCACCTTCGCCGGGGGGATCCTCCCGCCGAACCTCGTCAGCAGGGCGGGCAGCAGCGTCAGCGCGGCGAGCATGTCGACGACGACCACCGCGGCCACCGCCAGACCCATGCTGCGCAGGAACGTGCTCGGGAAGACCAGCAGTCCGGCCAGGCTCACGGCCACCGTCAGTCCGGAGAACAGCACGGTGCGACCGGCCGCCGCGACCGTGCGGTGCACGGCCTCCACCACGTCCGGGACGTCCCGCCGCTCCTCACGGAAGCGGACCAGCATCAGCAGGGCGTAGTCCACGGCGAGACCCAGCCCCAGCATCGTCGTGACCTGGATCGCGTACACGGAGATGTCGGTGAACTGGCTGAAGGCGAACAGGCCCAGGAAGGCTCCCGCGATGCCGGCCACCGCGACCAGCAGCGGCAGCCCCGCCGTGCGCAGCCCGCCGAAGATGACCAGCAGCAGCACCAGGACGACCGGCAGCGAGATCAACTCCGCGTTCTTCACGTCCTCCTGGGCCCGCTGACCGAGCTGCTCGCCCAGCAGCGGCCCGCCGCTGACGTGGACCCCGGACACGTCGATCTCGTGCAGCCGGCCGGCCGCCGCGTCCACCGCGTCCTCCTCGGCGGCGTCGTCCAGACCGCCCTCGAAGGTGACCGGGACGATCAGCGCCCGCCCGTCCTCGGCGACCAGACCTCGGGTGGCGTACGGGTCGGGCACCGCCGCGACGCCCGCGACATCCCTCAGCTCGGCGACGGCCTGCAGCACCTGGGCACGCACTGCGGGGTCGAAGACGGCGGCCTCGACGACGGCGGTGATCGACTCGCCCGACGGGTCGATGCCGTCCAGGTACTCGGCGGCGATCCGCGACTCGGTGCCGGGCACGTCGGGCACGTCGTCGGAGAGCTTGCCGAAGACACCCGTGCCGAGGCCGAAGCCCAGCAGCAGGAAGACGCCCCACAGGAGCATCACGGTCAGGGGGCGGCGGGTCGCCGCCCGGGCGAGTGTGGACAGCACGGTGCCTCCCGGCGATGGGCGTCCGACGACGGACGCGTCTTTCGACATCGCCAACAGACTCGTGGCCGACGGCTGTCGGCGGATCGCCGGTGGGAGCGGTTTGCGGCACTCGCCCGTACGGGGGAGGCCGGCCTCCGTCTCGCCCGTCAGGGGGAGCCCGGAGTCACCAGGCCGGTCTCGTAGGCGCAGATCACCGCCTGCACCCGGTCCCTGAGACCGAGCTTGCCCAGCACGTTGCTGACATGGGTCTTGACGGTGTGCTCGCTCACGAACAGGGTCGTGGCGATTTCGGCGTTGGACAGCCCGCGGGCCAGCAGCCGCAGCGTCTCCACCTCGCGGGCGGTCAGCACCTCCAGGCGCTGCGGGGTGACGTCGGTGATGGCCTCCTGCCGCCGGCGCCGCACGATGTCCGCCACCAGCCGGCGCGTCACCGCCGGTGCGAGCAGTGAGTCGCCGGCCGCGACCACCCGCACCGCGTGCACCAGGTCGTCCCGGCGCACGTCCTTGAGCAGGAAGCCGCTGGCGCCCGCGGAGAGCGCCTCGTACACGTACTCGTCCAGGTCGAAGGTGGTCAGCATGACGACCTTGCAGGCGGAGCGCGCGCACACCCGCCGGGCCGCGTCGAGTCCGTCCATGACCGGCATACGGATGTCCAGGAGCAGCACGTCGGGCGCGTACCGCTCGACCGCGGCGACGGCCTCGGCGCCGTCACCCGCCTCGGCGACGACCTCGATGTCGGCCTGCGCCTCCAGAATCATGCTGAAGCCGCTGCGGACCAGCTCCTGGTCGTCGGCGACGACCACCCGGATGGTCACCCGAGCGCCGCCCGCCGTCCGGGCGCGACGGGCAGGCGCACGACGACGTGGAAGCCCCCGTCCGGCCCGCCGCCGGTGACGGCCCCGCCCCCGCAGGCCGCGGCCCGCTCCCGGATGCCGATCAGCCCGTGTCCGCCACCGTCCGGCGCCGACGGGCCCCGTCCGTCGTCCGTCACCGTCAAGGTCACGTGCTCCTCCGCCCAGTCGAGTGCGACCGTCGCGGAGGAAGCGTACGCGTGCTTGACCGTGTTGGTGAGTGCCTCCTGCGCGATCCGGTAGGCGGCGACCTCGGTGTCCGGCGGCAGCGGACGCGGCTCGCCCCGCACGCGCAACTCCACGCGCAGCCCGGTCGATTCGCCGACCTGCCGGACCATGCCGGGCAGGGCGGCCACGCCCGGTTGCGGCAGCCGCTGTGCCACGGCCCGGGCCGACTCCTGCTCCTGCTTGAGTACGCCGAGGATGCGCCGCAGTTGGTTCATGGCGTCCCGCCCGGCGGTCGCGATCGCCTCGAACGCGGCCTCCGCGCGCGCCGGATCGCTGCGCACCACGACCGGTCCCGCCTCGGCCTGTACCACCATGAGGCTGACCGCGTGCGCCAGGATGTCGTGCATGTCGCGAGCGATCCGGGAACGTTCCTGTGCCGTGGCCCGCGCGGTCTCGGCGGCCCGCTCGCGCTCCAGCCGGCGGGCCCGGTCCTCCAGTTCGGCGGTGTAGGCCCGCTGGGTCCGGGCGAGTGTGCCGAGCGCGTACGCGCACACGATGCTCAGCAGCTGGAAGGCGTACTCGAACGGCTCGGCGTGTTCCTTGTGGTTGATGGTGAGGGCGACCCCGATCAGCCAGCCTGCCAG
This sequence comes from Streptomyces marokkonensis, assembly GCF_039539045.1. NCBI lineage: Bacteria > Bacillati > Actinomycetota > Actinomycetes > Kitasatosporales > Streptomycetaceae > Streptomyces > Streptomyces marokkonensis. The sequence goes on along the minus strand of NZ_BAABCQ010000008.1, from coordinate 26,730 downwards.
CATCAGGCGCCGCTGCCAGGGCCGGGCGAGGGCGGCCAGGGTGTAGAGGACGACGAACCCGCCGTACATCAGGTCGGGGGGCGGCGCGTGGTGCACCGCCTGCGTGGGGGTGGCCACCGACACGGCGCAGGCGGTCGCGAAGGGCGCCGCGCGCCGCCACACCAGCGGCAGCGCCGTCGCGGCCCCGAGCAGCCAGCCCGGCCAGGTCAGCGGGTCGTCCCCCTCGTCGGGGAACAGCCACTGCAGGGACACGGCGAAGAGCACCAGCGCGGCGACGGCCGCGTCGACGGCGTACGGATTCGTCGTGCGCAGCCGTGCGACGACGGAGGCGAACGGGACGGTGAGCGGGGACCGGACGGACATGGGCGGCTCCTCGGGGCAAGGGCCGTCCCAGTATCAGGAGGTTCCCGGGGCCCTGTCCTCACCGGTGAGAGGGATTTCCGGTACCCGGAGCGGGGAGACGGTCTCCTGCCCACGGCCGGCCGACGCTCCCCCGCCACGGGCCGGCCCGGTGCCCGCCGGACCCGGCACATGGGCTTGGACGTGAGCTGCCGCCGGCTGCCGCGGCGCGGGCACGGTCCTGCGCCCGGTCGGCCGGGCGTGCCATGATCGGCGCCAGGTGGACGTCGGGGCGGGTGACGGAAGGGTGCGGGCGTGAGGCTGACGATTCTGGGCGGCGGCGGATTCCGGGTGCCGCTCGTGTACGGGGCGCTCCTCGCGGACCGTGCCCAGGGGCGGGTGACGCACGTCGTCCTGCACGACCTCGACGCGGCCCGGCTGTCCGCGGTGACCCGGGTGCTGGCCGAGCAGGCCGCCGGGGTGCCCGACGCGCCCGAGGTGACCGCCACGACCGACCTGGACGAGGCGCTGCGCGGCGCCGACTTCGTCTTCTCCGCGATCCGCGTCGGCGGTCCGGAGGGCCGGGCCGACGACGAGCGGGTGGCGCTCGCCGAGGGCGTCCTCGGGCAGGAGACGGTCGGCGCGGGCGGCGTCGCGTACGGCCTGCGCACCGTCCCGGTCGCCGTGGACATCGCGCGCCGGGTGGCCCGGCTGGCGCCGGACGCCTGGGTCATCAACTTCACCAACCCGGCCGGTCTGGTCACCGAGGCCATGTCCCGGCACCTCGGCGACCGCGTCATCGGCATCTGCGACTCGCCGGTCGGCCTGGGCCGGCGCGTCGCCCGCGTGCTGGGCGCGGACCCGGACCGGGCCTGGATCGACTACGTCGGCCTCAACCACCTCGGCTGGCTCCGCGGTCTGCGCGTCGCAGGCCGCGACGAACTCCCGCGGCTGCTCGCCGACCCGGCGCTGCTCGGCTCCTTCGAGGAGGGCCGGCTCTTCGGCCCCGAGTGGCTGCGCTCCCTGGGCGCGATCCCCAACGAGTACCTGCACTACTACTACTTCAACCGGGAGACGGTCCGCGCCTACCAGCAGGCGGACCGGACCCGCGGCGCGTTCCTGCGCGACCAGCAGGCCCGCTTCTACGACGAGATGCGCCGCCCCGACGCCCCGGCCCTGGCGACCTGGGACCGCACCCGCGCCGAACGCGAGGCCACCTACATGGCGGAGAACCGGGAGACCGCGGGCGCGGGCGAACGCGAGGCCGACGACCTGTCCGGCGGCTACGAGAAGGTGGCGCTGGCGCTGATGCGGGCCGTCGCCCGGGACGAGCGCACCACGCTCATCCTCAACGTCCGCAACCGCGGCACGCTGTCGGTCCTCGACACCGACGCCGTGATCGAGGCCCCGTGCCTGGTCGACGCGAACGGCGCCCACCCGGTGGCCGTGGACCCGTTGCCGCAGCACGCCACCGGTCTGGTCTGCGCGGTCAAGGCGGTGGAACGCGAGATCCTGGCGGCGGCAGCTTCCGGCTCCCGCGCGGCGGCGGTACGCGCCTTCGCCCTGCACCCCCTGGTCGACTCGGTCAACGTCGCCCACCGCCTGGTGGACGGGTACACGGCAGTCCATCCGGGCCTGGGGTATCTGAGGTGAGCGGGGACCGCGGGGGAGCCGTCGGACGACCGGCGGCCCCTCGGCGCGGCGTCCTACGCGGGAGCCCCGGCGGCCGGGTCCGATGCGGCGGCGGCGACCGGGCCGGCGGCCGACGCGGTGGCCGCCGGATACTTCACCGGAGCCGGAGCCGGAGCCGGAGCCGGAGTGGCGGGGAGGTCGGCGCGCTGGTGCGGCAGGGCCACGGGCTGCAGCGGGCGCGGTCCGGACAGCACCGTGTAGTCCTGGCCCAGGAACGGCGGCGTCAGCTCGCCCGGGTCGTCACCGAGGGCCAGCCGGACCGCGGCCCACGGCACGTTGATCCCGCACAGCGCCAGCTGGTGCAGCCCCCCGGCCGGGCGGGTGTTGACGTCCATCAGGACGGGACGGTCGCCGTACATCCGGAACTGCACGTTGGACAGGTGGTGCAGCCCGAACGTCTCGGCGATCCGCCGCGCCGGCGCCAGCCACCGCTCATGGAGGGTGAACCCGCGGCGGCGGCCGTTCTTGGTGCGGCCCACGGCCAGCCGTACCCGGTTGTCGGGCCCCGTCAGGCAGTCCACCGAGACCTCCGGCTGCTCCAGCCGCGGCATCACCAGCCAGTCGACCGGCTCCTGGGCCGCCCGCAGCGCCTCGACGACCATGCGCAGCGGCACGGACGGGCTCGGGAAGCCGCTCAGGTGCGTAAGGGAGAAGGGGTCCCGGGTGATCATCCGGAAGCCCACGCCGCCCGCGCCGGACGCCGGTTTGAAGCATGCCTGGTGGCCTCGCGCCTCCAGCTCCTCGACTGCGGAGAGGAGTTCTTCGGCCGTGTGGACCCGCCACCACTCGGGCACCGGGACGCCGACAGCCCGTACCGCCTCGTAGGCGATCACCTTGTCCTGGAAGACGGCCACCGCCTCCGGCGGAGGCGCGAGCAGCGCCGTACCGGCCGCCTCGAACTCGGCGCGGTGGGCCACGACCGAGGCCTGGTGCAGCCGGGGTACGAACACGTCGATGCCGCGCCGCGCGCACTGGTCCAGGGCGTACTCGACGTAACCGCCGGGGGACAGGCCCTCGGGCTCCAGGTCGGCGGTGTCCGCGGCGGCCAGCACGGGGGAGTCCGGGTCGCCGTGCGTGGCGTGGATCTCGACGGCCCGGTCGGCGGGATTCCTCCGCAGCTGATCCATGAAGAAGACGTTCTCCGCGTACGTGCGATTGAGCCATACGCGTACGGGAGAAACCATGCGGGCCGCCTTTCACGGTTCGCGGGCAGGGCGAAGCGGGGCCGTGCCCGGCCAGGGGGTTGGAGGGACACCAAGCCGCCCTGCGCGGAGGGAATCGTGGCGGTGGTGTTGGGCCGATCATAGGGGGTCCCCTGCCTCCGAGCGCAAAGCGCGTCGCCCGGACGCACCGGCGCCGCCACGGGGCGGCGCGGAAGACCCTGGTCCGGGAAGCACCGGCCCGGGAGGCACGTGTCCGAGGGCGAGTCGTCCTTGTGAGCGGAGCCCGGGATGTGATCTCTTGAGGTCGAACGCGCGTCCGGAAGGGGTGGGGATGACATCGATGGTCGAAGGCCCCGGGCAGCTGTGGGCCATCAGCGACCTGCATATCGGCTACCCGGAGAACCGCGCCCTGGTCGAGGAGCTGCGTCCCGGCTGTGACGACGACTGGCTCCTGGTGGCCGGCGACGTGGCGGAGACCGTCGCCGACATCCGCTGGGCCCTCGGCACCCTCGCGGACCGCTTCCGCCGGGTCGTCTGGGCCCCCGGCAACCACGAACTGTGGACCCACCCCCAGGACCCCGTCACCCTCCGCGGGGCCGCCCGCTACGAGCACCTCGTCGAGATGTGCCGCGAGCTGGGCGTGACGACACCCGAGGACCCGTACCCCGTGTGGCACGGTGCGGGCGGGCCGGCCGTCGTCGCACCATTGTTCCTGCTCTACGACTACTCGTTCCTGCCCGCCGGATGCGCGACGAAGGACGAGGGACTGGCGTACGCCGACGGCACAGGCGTCGTGTGCAGCGACGAGTTCCTGCTCCATCCCGACCCGTACCCCAGCCGCGAGGCGTGGTGCCGGGCGCGGGTCGCCGAGACCGAGGGCAGGCTGGCCGCCCTCCCCGCCGGGCTGCCGACGGTCCTGGTCAACCACTACCCGCTGGACCGGCACCCCACCGACGTCCTGTGGTACCCCGAGTTCGCCATGTGGTGCGGGACCAACCTGACCGCCGACTGGCACCGGAGGTTCCGGGTCGACACCATGGTCTACGGGCATCTCCACATCCCGCGGACCACCTGGCACGAGGGTGTCCGCTTCGAGGAGGTGTCGGTGGGCTACCCCCGCGAATGGCGCAAGCGGACCGGGCCGCCGGGACGGTTGCGTCGTATCCTGCCGTCGTCGTCGAGCCAGGAGGTGGACCGGTGATCGAGGAGTTGCTGCCCGACACGGTCGTCGCGGTGGAGGCGCACGGTTACGACGACCTCGGGCACCTGCCCCTCTACCCCGAGGAGGAGGCGCTGGTGGCGCGGGCGGTCACCAAGCGCCGCCGGGAGTTCACCGCCGTCCGGTCCTGCGCCCGCCGGGCGATGGAGAAGTTCGGCGTGCCCGCCCAGCCCGTGCTGACCGGCGAGAGAGGTGCGCCGCGCTGGCCGGACGGCCTCACCGGCAGCATGACCCACTGCGACGGCTACTGCGCCGCCGCCCTGGTCCGCGTCACCGACCTCGCCTCCCTCGGTATCGACGCGGAACCCGACGCCCCGCTCCCGGACGGGGTCCTGCCCAGCGTGACCCTGCCCGCCGAGGTGGAGCGGCTGCGCCGACTGGCCGGGGAGCGTCCCGGCGTCCACTGGGACCGCCTGCTCTTCAGCGCCAAGGAGTCGGTCTACAAGGCGTGGTTCCCCCTCACCCGGCAGTGGCTGGACTTCGCGGAGGCCGACATCGAGATCTCCGTCGACCCCGTCGACCCGCGCCGCGGCACCCTGCGCGCCGCCCTTCTGGTGCCCGGACCGACCGTGCGGGGCCGGCGCCTGACCCACTTCGACGGCCGCTGGACCTCCCGGCAGGGTCTGATCGCCACGGCGGTCGCGGTTCCGCACGCCTGAGTCTTCCGGCCCTGCCGGCACTCTCTCCGTTCGCACGCCGACGGAAAAGTGCCGGCCCCGCGTCACGGCCGGGGACACCAGCTCCGCAGCAACCGGAAGAACTCCTCCTCGTTGCCCGCGAGCCCCGCGGCCCCGAGCGCCTGCTCCGCCTCGGCCAGTACGGAGGGCGGGACGACGGGCACACGAGCGGCGCCGTCCGGTCCCGCCGCGGTGTCGAAGCCGGCCCGCACGGTGTGCAGGAGCCGCAGGTAGGCCTGAACGGCGGTGCGCTCGTGGTCGGTCAGTACGGCGGTGGTCATCGGTCGGCTCTCCCCACAACGACGTCAGCGGTCACGCGCCCCCGCGCAGCGGCGGCACACGCACAGCTTGCCGCCCACCACTGACAATCCCGCCGAGTCGCGCCCCGTACGCGGCCCGCGACAGCCCGATCGAGTCGTCACCCCAGGTAGCCCAGCGATGTGCCGATCCGTCCCGCCAGATGGTCCCGCCGCACCGGCCCGCGCAGTGAGGAACCGGACAGCCACGTCCGGCACTTGCTGGCCAGCAGCAGCCCGAAGGCCTCTGCCTCCTTCTCGTCGGCGAGGTCGAAGCGGGAACGCGCGGCGACCGCGCGTACCGTCGCGCGCAGCGCCTCGTCGTCCCGGTCCGGGGCGTCCCCGGCGAGGAGCCGGGCCGCGACCGCGGTGCCCTCGACGTGGTGGCCGCGGTGCCCGGCCTTCATGTGCCACAGTTCGTGTCCCAGGATGACCAACTGATGGTCGGGAGCGGTGCGTTCTTCCACGACGACCAGGTCCTGGTCGGCCATGTCGAGCCACAGGCCGCTGGCCGTCCCGGGCGGAAAGGCGGCCATGCGGAACAGCACCGGACGGCCCCGTCGCCTGCTCATCGCCTCGCACAGCGCCGTGTGCAGTTCGGCGGGCCGCGCCGGTGCGGGAAGCGTCAGCTCCGTGACCAACTCGCCGCACAGGCGGCGCATCTCCCTACCGATGCCCACGTTTCTCCCCAGGCTCACGACTCGGGCCGCTTGACGCTCTCCAGGAGCATGTCCAGCCACTCGGCGACCTTGTCGCGGTGCTGGTCGGTGGGCAGTTGAGCGGCCCGCCAGGCGATTCCGCGCACGCCGTGGTCCTGTAACAGCCGCTCCAACGGGTCGCCGTCGGCCGCCGCCGCCTCCCGCTCCCGGTCGGCGAGCTGCTGCAGCAGCTCCTGCTCGATTCGCTGCAGGGCGCCCGCGAGCGCCTCGGGATCTTCGGCGGTGAGGAATCCGGCGTGCACCCGGAAGAAGCGCTGGATGGCGTCGCAGTGTTCCATGGTGGGCCGACGGTCGCCGTTGATGAGGGCGCCCGCCTGCTGCCGGGACATGCCGGCGCCGTCGGCGATCTCCTGCTGGGTGTACCTGCGGCCGTTCGGCTTCAGCCGGGTACGGCGCAGCAGGTCCAGGCGCTGCACGAACCGGGTCTGTACGTCGGGCTCACCCGCCGGCCGGCCGCCCAGCAGGGCTCCCAGCACGGGCTCGGGGACTCCGGAGGCGGCGGACAGGCGGCCGACGTCGAAGACCTCGGTGTGCGGTACGCCGAGCCGGTTCGCGAGTGCGGTGACGCGGGCGACGACGGCGGGCAGCGCGGTCGTCGGCATGGCGCCCGGACCCTCGAAGCCATCCGTCACCGACAGCTCTCCTACGTCTCTCACAGGCCTCACAGGCTTCTCACAAGCGGTTGCCGTGAACTTCCCGGAGAGTAGCCTGCGGTTCGAACTCACATCCAGGTCTCGCCACAACTGTGGCCAATTTCGGCCGTCAACAGGCACGAAATGCCACGATAGTTGACACACCTCTGTCGGGGCACCAGGATCGGGACGCCGCGAGAAGGCCGCATAAGCAAGAGGGGTGACCTCCCGATGGCATTTCAGGCAGGAGGGCAGCGGCCGGCGCCGCGGCCCGCCCCCGCGACCCCCGAGGCCCAGGCGTACCTCCAGGACTACAGCACGCTCCTGGACGCCGTTCCCTTTCCCTCCCTCGTCGTCGACCACCGCTGGGACGTGGTGCTGGCCAACGGTGCCTTCCGGACACTCTTCCGGGGGGCCGGACCCCATGCGACGGCCATGCCGGGCGACAACTTCCTCAGGTTCGTCCTCTTCCACCCGGACGCGTCCGCGGTGCTCGGGGACCACGAGTCCAGCTGGTGCCTGCCCATGTTGGCGCACTTCGCCGCCGCCCTGGAGCGGCACGGCCACGACGCCGGTCTGCAGGCCGTCCGGCGCGAGATCGCCCAGGACCCGATCATGGAGGCCGCCTACCGCCAGGGCCTGCCGCACTGGATCCGGGCCGTCGGCGCGGAGGCCGTCGAACACGACGGTGCCGTACGGCCGCTGCACCACCCCGATCCGCGCTGGGGCGTCACCGAGTGCCGCGTCGTGGTCGAAAGCCCCCGAGCGCTGGAGGAGTTGGGCTACACCCGGCTGACGCTGGTGCTGCGCGAGCCGCGCCGCACTCCGCCCCGCCCCCGCCGTACCGCCGCTCACCTCAGAGTGGTGCCCACCCCCGAGTGACCCGCGCCCGGCCGCCGAGGTCAGTGCGGTGGCGGCGCGTCCGTCTTGACCGGCTGGGCCACCTCGCGTTTCGCCGCCTGGATCTGCTCGTACACATGGGTCCGCAGCTCGGCGAAGCGCGGAGCCACCCGTGTGCGCACCTGGTCCCGCTCCGCGGGCAGGTCGACGGTGAGCCGCTCCCGGACGACGGTGGGGGAGGCGGACAGCACGATCACGCGTTCGCCCAGATAGACGGCCTCGTCGATGTCGTGGGTGACGAACAGGATGGTGATCCCGCGCTCCCGCCACAGCCGCCGCACCAGGTCCTCCAGGTCGGCTCGGGTCTGTGCGTCCACCGCCGCGAACGGCTCGTCCATCAGCAGCACCTCGGGCTCGTACGCCAGCGCACGAGCGATGGCCACCCGCTGCTGCATGCCTCCGGACAGCTGCCACGGATACGCCCCGGTGGCGTCCGCGAGGCCGACCGAGGCGAGCGCGTCCGTGACCAGCTCCCGGCGCCGCGCCTTGCTCAGATCCTTCTGTTTCAGGGGAAGCTCGACGTTCTCGCCGACCCGCATCCACGGGAACAGGCTGCGTCCGTACTCCTGGAAGACGAACGCCATGCCGGGTGGCGGACCGGTCACCTTCCGCCCGGCCAGGAACACCTCGCCGGCCGTCGGGTCGAGCAGTCCGCCCACGCACTTCAACAGCGTCGTCTTGCCGCAGCCGGACGGCCCCACCAGGCAGACGAGTTCGCCGGCCGCCACGCTGAAGGTCAGGTCGCGTACCGCCTCGACGCGCCGTCCCGATCCCTCGTACACCTTCTTCAGGCCGCGTACGTCCAGCATGGACCGCCCTTTCAGAAGCTTCACCCAGGCCGCCGGGCGGCGGCGCGCAGGCCGTGGTACCAGCCGAGCGCCCGCCGCTCGACCAGATGGAAGAGGACCGAGAGCACGAAGCCGAGCAGACCGAGCAGCAGAATGCCGGTCCACATGCCGGGGATGGCGAAAGAGCGCTGGAACTGCACGACGGTGAAACCGAGCCCGTTGCTCGCGGCGAACATCTCGCTGATCACCATCAGGATGATCCCGATCGACAGGGCCTGGCGCAGACCCGCGAAGATCTGCGGGCTCGCCGAGCGCAGCACCACGTGCCGCAGCCACGCCACGCCCGTGATGCCGTAGGAGCGGGCCGTCTCGGCCGTCACCGCGTCGAGGGCCCGCACCCCCTCGACCGTGTTGAGCAGCACCGGCCACACACAGCCGGTGGCGATGACGGCGATCTTCATCGTGTCGCCGATGCCCGCGAACAGCATGATCACCGGCACGAGGACCGGCGGCGGCACGGCCCGCAGGAACTCCAGCACCGGCTCGCACACCGCCCGCACCCGCCGGTAGGAGCCGATGAGAGTGCCGAGCGCGACGCCGGCGACGGCCGCGAGCGCGTAGCCCGCGGTGAGCCTGAGCACGCTGGGCAGCACGTCACCGCGCCACCGTTCGCCGGTCCACACGTCCGGGAAGGTCTCCAGGATCGTGCCGAGCGGCGGCCAGTACACGTCCTCGCTGCCGGCCGAGGACACCCACCAGACGGCCACCAGCACGGTGGGCAGCGCGAGTACGTACACCAGCCGCAGCAGTACGCGCGTCACACCGCCACCTCCCCGCGCACCGACTGGTGCCAGGACAGTGCCCGCCGCTCCACCGAGCGGGCGCCGACATTGATCAGCAGTCCGAGCAGACCGGCGACGACGATCAGCGCGTACATCTCCGGCACGGCCTGCGAGGTCTGCGCCACGGCGATTCGGGCACCCAGCCCGGGGGCGCCGATGACCAGTTCGGCGGTGATGGCGAGGATCAGCGCGACGGCCGCCGCGAGCCGTACTCCGGTCATGACGTACGGCAGCGCGGTCGGCCACAGCACGTACCGGACCCGCGCCCAGGCGCCCAGACCGTACGACCGCGCCGTCTCCTCGGCGACCGGGTCGACGTCCTGGACGCCGTACAGGACCTGGATCAGCACCTGCCAGAAGGCGGCGTACACGACCAGGAGCAGCACCGACCCCAGCTCGGTGCCGTTCAGCAGCACCGCCAGCGGGATCAGCGCGACCGACGGGATCGGGCGCAGGAACTCGATCGTGGACGCCGTCGCCTCGCGCAGGTACGGGACCACCGCGAGGAGCACCCCGACGACGATCCCGGCGCCGACCGCGAGGACCAGGCCCAGCGCCCAGCCGGTGAGGGTGTCGCCGAGAGCGGTCCAGAAGGTGCCGTCCGCGACCTCCGCGGCGAGCGCGTCGGCGATGCGGCTGGTCGGCGGGAAGTACTCCTCCCTGACCAGGCCGAGCCGCGGTACCGCCTCTCCCAGGGCGAGGAAGAACGCGAGGCCGACCGCGCCCAGCGCGGTGTTCGTCCCCTTCACGGCAGCAGCGCGTCCAGGTCGGGGAGTCGCTCGAACAGGCCGTCCGCATAACCGAGTTCGGCCAACGCCGTGAGAGAGGAGCGGTTCGGTTCGGCCGGCCACTTCGGCAGGGTCACCTTCGCCAGTACCTCCGCGGGGATCTTGGTGTACGTGGTGACGATCTCGCGGACCTCGTCGGGGTGGGCGTCGGCGTACATGAGGGACTCGGCGGTGGCCTCCTGGAACTTCTTCACCACCTCCGGGTTCTCCCGCGCGTATCGGGTGGAGGTGAAGTACATGGCGACCGTCAGCTTCGGAGCGATATCGACCATGGGGGAGGCGATCTCCCGGCCGCCCTGGTTCTTGACCGTGGCCAGTGCCGGTTCCACCACCATCGCCGCGTCGATCCGCCCGCCGTCGAGCGCGGCCGGCATCTGGTCGAAGGCCAGCTCGACGAAGTCCACCTTGTCGGGGTCGCCACCCGCGGCGCCGACCGAGGCCCGTACGGCGGTCTCGTTGATGTTCTTCAGGGTGTTGATGGCGACCTTCTTGCCCTCCAGTTCCTTCGGCGACCTGATCGAGCTGTCGCCCTTGACGGTGAGGGCCTCGAAGTCCTCGCCCACGACACCGGTCGAGGCGATGCCGTTGGCCACCGCCTCGACGGGCACGTTGTTGGACTGGGCGATCATGAGGGAGGTCATGTTGCTGAAGCCGAACTCGAGCTGCCCGCTGACCACCCCCGGCACGATCGCCGCGCCGCCCTGCGCGCTGGAGAAGGACAGTTTCAGCCCGCGCTCGTCGAAGAAGCCCTTCTGCTGCCCCAGGTACAGGGGCGCGACATCCACGATGGGGATCAGGCCCACCTCGACCGTGGTGGTGCCGCCGGACGAACCGGTGTCGTCCGACCCCCCGGATCCGGAGGAGCCGCACGCCGTCGCGGCGGCCAGGACGGACATGGCCGTGAGGCCGACGAACAGACGACGCATGAACTCCTCCTGTGGGACCGGACCGGGTACTCCGACAGGCTGTGCGCGGACAGCACGGTTGTGCTCAGCGAGAACGTGTTCAGCGGGAACGTAGGGCTCGTGCGGAGCCCGGGTCAATGCTTGTGCCGATATGGGCCGTTGACTGTTCAACCGGGTGTCGTTGACAGTGCGGGACGCGCACTCGTAGCGTGCGCCCTGCGTACGGCCGTTCGTGCCGCACGTCCTGCCGTGAGGCTCTTGCCGGAGGCCAGATGCCCGATGCAGCCCGCGCACCGCACTTCGTCAGGTCCTTCGAACGGGGCCTCGCCGTCATCCGGGCCTTCGACGCCGACCACCCGGCGCTGACCCTGAGCGAGATGGCCCGCGCCTGCGAGCTGACCCGCGCGGCGGCCCGCCGCTTCCCGCTCACCCTGGCCGACCTCGGCTACGTCCACACCGACGGCCGGCTCTTCCGCCTCACCCCGCGCGTGCTGGAACTCGGCTACTCCTATCTGGCCGGCCTCACACTGCCGCAGATCGCCGCACCGCATCCGGAGCGACTCGTCGCGCAGGTACGGGAGTCGTCCTCACTGTGCGTCCTGGACGGCGACGACGTCGTGTACGTCGCCCGTGTGCCGACCAGCCGCATCATGACGGCGTCGATCACGGTCGGCACCCGCTTCCCGGCGCACCTCACCTCCGTGGGCCGGGTGATCCTCACGGCTCTGCCGGACACCGAGACCGAGTCCCGGCTCGCCCGTGCCGACCTGCGCCCGCACACCGCCCGCACCCTCACCTCGGCGGACGCCCTGCGCGCGGAACTGCGCCGGGTGCGGCGCCAGGGCTACGCGCTCGTCGACCAGGAACTGGAGGACGGCCTCAGATCCGTCGCCGCGCCGGTGCGGGACCGGGACGGCGAGGTGGTGCCCGGCGTGAACGTCGCGGTGCACGCCGGCCGCACCTCGCTGGAGTCCGTGCGCCCGGGACCTGCTGCCGTACCTCCTGGCGACCGTCACCCGGATCGACGCGGACCTGAGGATCACGGGCCAGGGCATCACAGGTCCAGCACGAGCCGCCGGCCACGACAACGGGACACGCAGATGAGCATGGTCTCCCCGGCGGCCCGCTCCTCGTCGGTGAGTACCGCGTCCCGGTGGTCCGGCTCGCCCTCGAGGACGTCGGTCTCGCAGGTTCCGCAGGTGCCCTCCGTACAGGAGTAGAGCACCTCGACGGCGGCTGTGCGGACGGCGTCCAGGACGGAGCGGCCGGGAGGGACGGCGACCGTGCGTCCGCTGCGCGCGAGGACGACCTCGAACCCCGTGTCCGTGCCGCCCGGCTCCGCCTCCTTCGGCCGGAACCGCTCCACGCGCAGGATCCCGGCCGGGCAGCGCGCCTCGACCGCGTCCAGCAGCGGCCCTGGTCCACAGCAGTAGACGAGGGTGCCCTCGGGCACGTCGTCGAGCACGGGGGCGAGGTCCAGCAGCCCGGACTCGTCCTCGGGGGCGATCGTGACCCGGTCGCCGTATCGCCCCAGCTCCCCGACGAAGGCCATGGAGTTCCGTGTCCGCCCGCCGTAGAGCAGGCTCCACTCGGCGCCCGCCTGCTCGGCGGCGGCCAGCATCGGCAGGATCGGGGTGATACCGATGCCGCCGGCGACGAAGCGGTAGCGGGCGGCCGGTTCCAGTCGGAAGTGGTTGCGCGGCCCTCGTACCCGGACCTTGGCGTCGACCTCCAACTCGTCGTGGACGTACGCCGAACCGCCCCGGCCCCCGGCCTCGCGCAGTACGGCGATCCGCCACACCGCGCGCCCGGCCGGGTCGCCGCACAGGGAGTACTGCCGCTCCAGGCCCGGCCCGACGACGACGTCGATGTGGGCGCCCGGCTCCCAGACGGGCAGCGGTTCGCCCAGCGGATGTCGCAGGGCGAGGGAGAGCACGCCGTCGGCCGCGGTCTCCCGGCGGTCGACGACGAGCTCGGCTTCGTACAGGGTCATGAGCCGTCTTCCGGTGGGTGGTGTCGGAGCGGGCCTTGGGCGTGTCCTTGTGGGTGGGCGAGCATCCAGTCCCACATCGTGACGGGATCCTCGGCGGTGTGCTCGGCGCCGCAGTGGCAGGTGCCGTGCAGGACGTCGGTGCCGGGCAGCCAGTCGACGCGGTAGACCTCGCCGGTGCGCCCGCTCACCGGCGCGCCCGCCGAACGGGCTCGTCGCCCTCCTCGGCCAGCCGGGCGAGGATGCGGCGGGCGGCCAGACCGCCGGTGTCGATGTTGATGCTCAGCTCCTGGTAGCCGGTGCGCTCGGAGCCGAGTGTGCGCTGGAGCAGGTTGAGCGCGGCGACGTCCTGCATGACGACCGTGTGGTTGTTCTTCCGCAGGAACTCGGTGACCTCGGCGTCCTCCGTCGCCCAGTCCCGCGAAACCGCCCAGAAGTCGTACACCTTCCCGTCGCCGGACGGTGTGATGGCGTACGTGATCTCGGTGTGGAAGCCGTTCGGGTCGCTGCCGTCCTCCTGCGGCACCTCACCGGCCGGGGCGACCCGGCTGTGCAGCAGATACAGACAGGGCGCGTGGTACTCGATGTCCTGCCACCGGTCGATGCGCCCCGCGACGCCGGTGGACCTGGCGTAGAACGGGGGACACTCGGCATCGTCCATGTGCCGGCTCACCCGTACGATCCCGGCTCCCTCGTCGACCTCCGTGGTGATCGGCGTCTCGGCGACCTCGGGCGTGCCGATGTAACCGCCGTGCAGGTACGTCTCGTGGGAGAGGTCGAGGAGGTTGTCGACCAGCAGCCCGTAGTCGGCGTCGATCGACTCCATGCCCCGGACCGTGACCCAGCCCGGGGAGTCCAGATGCCGGGCCCGCGGCACGGCCCCGGGGTCGGCCAGGGCCGGGTCGCCGATCCACACCCACACCAGGGAGTCCCGCTCGAGTACCGGGTAGGAGGCGACGCGGGCGGTGCGCGGGACGCGTTTCTGCCCCGGCACGTACACACAGGCGCCGGTCGTGTCGTACGTGAACCCGTGGTACCCGCACACGATCCGGTCGCCGTCGAGCCGCGTCGGCGCCTCGGACAGCGGGTAGCGGCGGTGCACGCAGCGGTCGTGCAGGACGACCGGGGTGCCTTCCTCCCGGGTGCGGTACAGGACGAGCGGCTCACCGAGAACCGTGCGTCCCAGCAACGCGCGGCCGACCTCCTGGCTGTAGGCGGCGACGTACCACTGGTTCCTGGCGAAGGCGGTCATGTGCGGCATCGTTGCGGCTCCCGTCCGTCGTGGGTGAGGGCATCGTCGGTGAGGACGGCACGGTTCGGCAATGCTTCTTCCGCCTCGCGCAAGGAGGTTGGGCCGGGACTGTCGGTGGGTGCCCCTAGTCTTTCGCCAACGTCACGGCGGGACGCGTCCGATCAGGGCCGTCTCCCGCGCCGTGCCGTGTTCCGAGTGGTGGGAGAGGCGAAGAACCTATGGGTTGGCTGGCAGCGGGCGGCACCTACGAAGTCGCGCTGGTGGATGGACGGGTGGTGGCCCGGCCCGCGTCGGGAGCGTCCCCGGCCGGACAGGAGGGCAAGCGGGAGAGAGCCCTGCCGACGGAGATCCGGGACCGTCCCGAGGTCGTCGAACTCCAGCGCTTCGCCGAGTGGCTGGACCGGCACGCGGCCGAGTGCGCGGCACAGGTCGGCAACTGGATGGTGTCCTCGCTGCCGGTGCCGGCCACTCTGCTGGCGCGGGTCTGGCCCGACGAGGCATGGCAGGCGGCGCTCCGCGACATCGTTATCGTCGGTGACGGCCCCGACGATGTCGGCTTTCTGCGCGACGCGGACGACTCGGGCGGCCTGCGGGTGGTGAACCTGGATGGCGAGACCGTCCGCCTGGCGGCCCGGACGGTGACCATGCCCCACCCGGTCCTCCTCCCAGACGTGGAAGAACTGCGCACGTTCGCCGCAGAGTTGGGCGTTGTCCAGGGTGTCGAGCAGATCCACCGCGCCACCTGGCGCAAACCCGAGGGGATCGGCGCCGGGGTCCACGAGGTGACCGAGTTCGCCGGCGCCGAGTACCGCTCGTGGTTCCACCTCTCCTCCCGTGCCACGTCCCTCGGCTACCGCATCTCCGGCAGCAGTGTGGTCGACCGGATCCGGGACGCCGGGCGTGTCGTCACCGCCACGGTCGGCATGAGCGACCCCTATGCCGAGGAACAGGCCTGGACCGGCGGCCTGACCTGGAGCGACGAGGAGGGGCAAGGCCGGGGCCTCCCACTGACCGAGGTCGGCCCCGTCGCCTGGTCCGAGGGCATGCGCATGGCCGCGGCCCTGCACGCCGGCCGCACCGTGCCCAAGGACGGCGCCGAGTGAACGGCGGCGGTACCCACACCCATGAAAGGCACGTGAGCATGAGCGACGGGACGGCACGGGACAGTGCGGGGGCGGGGCCGGAGGGGATCCTGCGTGCCGGTGCGGCGGCGGAGACGGAGGAGCTGCTGCGCGCCGGTGCGGTGCTGCCGCCGGGCACCACGGGGGGAGGCGACCGGGCCGTGCCCGTTTTCACCCGGGCCTACCGGCATCCCGCGCTGGAGGGCCGGACCGTGGTGCGCCTGATCACCGAGGACCGGACCGAGGGCCCCGGCTCGGGCTTCCTCGGCCTCGTACCCGAGGGCGGACCGGTGGAGGTCGGTGTCGGACAGCACCGGGCCATGGGCTTTCCCGAGTGGGTGCTGGTCCGGCACCCCTCGGACGGCCACTTGGCGATGTCCCTGGTCGAGGAGATGGACAAGGTCGCGCGGATGGTGAGATCCCGGGCGAAGAAGGCCCGCGCCACCTACGAGTCGATCGGCGAACGGCTCGCCGGATCCGTACCGCACTTCCTGCCGACCTTCTACGAGCAGGCCGGGCGGGTGTTCCTGGGCGCCGACCGGACGGCGTACGCGTCCCAGATGTTCGTGAACGCGCGCAAGGCCGAGACGGCACACGGGCTGCCATTCGACGAGGCGCGCATGGACGCGGTGTTCCTCGAGTTCGCCCTGGCCGGGGCCGTACCGTCGAAGATCCTCTCCAGCTACGCCAAGGGCCTGGCGTCCCGGGTACCGGCCAGGGCGGCTTTCCGGCATCTGCGCGGGCTCTTCGTCCGGCTCGCCGCGCACGGTGTGCCGCCGTCGAGTCCGGGCGCGGCCGACCTGCGACGGCTGGCGAAGTCGGTCGCGGGCAGGAACGCGCTCGCCGAGGAGATGGCCTACCTCCGCGAGATACTGCCGCTGCCCGGCACGGCCAAGGCACCGACCGGCTGGTGGAAGGCCCACCGGGCCGCCCTGCTGGAACTGGCCCGGCGGGAGCCCGCCGTCCGCGGCACACTGCTGGGGCTGCTGCCCACGGAGTGGGAGCGGGATGAGCTGCCCCAGTGGCTCGACCTGCTGGAGAAGTCCGGGGCCGCCGCCGGGCTGTGCGACGCCACAGTGCCCGCCGAGGAGCGTTCACCCGACGGCACGGTCGGATGGGCGCGCAGATTCCTCGCCCTGTGCGACACCGACAGGAGAGACACCGCGCCGCCGGAACTGTATCCGCTGGTCGACCGCATGGCCGACGTGCTGCGTGCCGAACTCCGGGACCACGGTGACGCTCTGCAGCCCCCAGGCGGCGACGTGAACCTGCTCGACCAGCTTCTGGCCCTGGACATACCGGTGGCGGATCCCGGCGACGACCGGCGGCTGGGCCTGCGCAGCTGGGCGGCCGGCGAGCACCGGCGAGATCTCCTCGCGCTGGCGGCCGACGCCCGCTTCCATCCGGCGTTCCGGTACGGCTGCCCCGACTCGAACTACGGCGACAGCGATCGGACCGTCGTCGAGCTGGCCAGGTCTCCCGGCGGACGACCGATGCTCGCCACCTGGGTGGAAGAGATCAGCCGGAAGTACCTCACCAGCGAACTGCCCGAATTCACCGGCTACTCCAGTGGTCTGCACACCCTGTCCTGGCTGCCCGGAGAGGTGCTGGCCGTCGCCGCCGACGAGGTACGGGAAGCCCTGGCCACCGGCGTCGCACCCGCGCTGGCCCGCACCCTGCGCGCCGGCGTCCTCGACGAACTGGGCTGGCCCGCCTGGGAGGAGGCCCTGCGGTTCGCCGCGTCGCACGACGAGAAGCTGCACATCAGCGTCACCGACAGCTGGCCGTACCTCATCGTGCTGTCGGGGCCGGAGGTCAGGGTGATCGGGGCGGAAGGCACCGTGCTCGCGTGTGAGCCGCGCCTCCCGGACGGCCAGGACCGGCCCCGGTCGGTCTGCTACCAGTACGTCGACGGCGCGTTGTTCGCCTACTGGTCCTCGAGCGGCGCGGCCGGATGGGAGGGGTACTGGCACGGCACCACCGCCTCGCCCCGTATGACGGTCGAGGCCTCCACCCACTCCTCCCGTCCGTGCGGCGTGAACGGGGAGAACGGCATCAACGGGGGCTTCTCTCCCGTCTCCCTGCCTCTGCCCGGCGGCGGCCGGACCAGCGGCCGCGGCGTGTTGCGCCGGGGGGACGCCTTCGTGCCGGCCATGCGGCCGATCGTCGGCGACGGCGTCTCGTACTGGGTGTGGGCCATGGAGGAGACCGAGGGCGGGCGGTACGGCTGGCGGGAGTACGACCCGGTCGGCGACACGGTGGGCGAGGCCGGAGCACCGGACTGGTTCGACGACGCCCTGCGCACCGCGCCGAAGGGAAGCACCCTCGACACCGCCTGGCTGCGGCCCGCCTTCTCGGCCTCTCCCGGCCCGATGTGCGCTCCGGTGGACGGGGTGCTCGGCTGGCGTGTGATCACGCTGCCCGACGGTTCGAAGCGGGGCGAGGACCTGGCCGGACGCTCGGCCGTCGTGCCGTCCGGAACGGGGCACAAGCTCGAGCAGGCGCTGCTGTTCCCCGGCGCCGACCGGCCAGTGGCGGTGACCCGGAAGGGACGTGACGTCGAACTGCTCGATCCGCGGGGATCGGTGCTGGCCACCGTCTCGGGCCATCGGGCCGGAGCCTTCAGCGCGGGCACCGCGCTGCTCCCGCCGGTTCGCTACTGGCACCTGCTCCAGTCCCGCGACCCGCAGGGCTCCATGGCCCTTCGCCGGATCGGCGAGGACACCGCGGCGGCGTTCCTGGAGGCGGCCGTGGCACAGGCACCCGGGGACGAGACGGAAGACCCGGAGGTGATGCCCGGCCTGATCCGGAAGCTGCTGCCGGAGGTCGGCCACGAGGCGCTGCGCGCCGGCATCGCCGGAGTGGTGCGGTTCGCCGCCGAGCAGCAGCGCGTCCTGGACGCGGCGCGCGCCCGGCTCGACCTGGAGATCGAGGGTGCCACCCCCGAGAAGCCACGCCCCGCGCCCGGCGACCCTCTGCTCGCCCCGGCGCTGAACGGCGTCGGCCTGACCAAGCGCGACGTACGCTGGTACAGCTACCGGCAGGACATCTTCGAGCTGCCGCAACTGCTCTCCCGGTCCATGAGGAGCCTGGCCGAGCCGGCCGCCGCGGGCACCGCGCACCTGTCCCTGCCCAAGCAGGGACCGCTGGTGCACCTGAACGCGCTGGCCCTGCCCGAACTGCCCGCCGTACTGGCACTGCGGGCCGCCTCGGAACCCACCGTGGAGGAACACCGGCGGGCGCTGGAGGCCTTCCTCGAAGAACTGGACGCGCACGAGCTGACGGAGCTGGACCCCCGCCACTGGCGCCGCGTCCGGCTGTGTCTGGAGACCGGACTCTTCGAGGGACCCGACGCCGTGCGGGGCTACACGGACGAGACCGTCCTCGACCTGGGCGCGGGCGAGTTCCTCGTCTTCCCCGACGACTGGTACCGGTTCGTCCACCCGTACGGCCACCACGAGATCAGGGGCCGACACTACGGCGCGATCCACCACGACCCGTCCGGCCGGTTCGAGACACCCGCCCCCTACACGCCGGTCTCCGAGGAACCGTTCGTCCCCGAGCCGACCCGGGCTCCCGGCTGGGTCGCCGCCTTCCGGGCCGAGCTCGCCGAGCGTGGCCCCGCGCCCTGGCGCCCCGAGGCCGCCGAGGAGTTCGCCCGGCTCACGGGTCTCACCCCGACCACGGCCCGGCTGGTGCTCGCCGGTATGCCGCAGATCGACGACAAGCGCGAGGCCGTTCCCGCGGCGACCCTGAAGGTGATCGGTGTGAGGTCGGCCGACGCCCGCGTGGCCAAGGAGGAGCTGAGGTCCCTCGACATCGGCGCCCTGCGGGCCGTCGTGGCGGCGCTGCTGCCCACCGAGCCGTCCCGGCTGTGGACCGACGGCCCCGACGTGGCCGCGGCGGCCGAGGTCTGGAACGAGCGGCTGGGCAGGCGCGTTCCCGTCCCCGAGGACGTACTCCACGACGCCGTCCGCACCGTGGAGTCACGGGGATGGGCACCGGGCGAGGCACTGCGCGGCTTCCTCGACGTGAGCGCCGAACCACGGCTGAGCAAGGACCTGACCTGGAGGACAGGCAGCTATCGTCCCGAATCCGCCGGAGGCACGGTCGGTTTCGACGAGCACGCCCTGCGTACAGCGGTACCCCTGGCCGCGTGGCTGGCCCACCGTCTCCCGTCCGGCGACCCGATCCGGGCCGTCCTGCCCTCGGTGCTGACCGCGATACGCGACCGGCTGGCCCATCCGGGACTGCTGCTCGAACTCGGCGGGAACCTCGACCTGGAGGCGTACCGCCTGGCCGCCGGCGACCCCACGGAGACCGGTGACGGCTTCGAACGCCACGGCGCGGTCGTGCTGGGCGTCGCGAGCTCCATGCCCTACGCCGCCCTGCGGACCGCCCTGCTCGACCCGACCGGGAACGACCCCCACATGGCGGCGCTGTTCCCCGGTCAACGGCCCACCGTCGTCGAGAGGTCCCTGCGCCTGGCCCACGACCGGGCCTTCGCCGAGCTGCTCGCCGACCCCGGGAACCCGGTGGCGGGCGCGCGCGACGCGGACGGGCTGTGGTGGCCGCAGGACCCCGCCCGGTCCGTTCCCGGCCTGGTCGGCGAGGTGGCCGAGTGGTACGGCGTAGGCGAGGACGCCGCCGTCCTCTACCTGATGCTGCTCGCCATGCCGGACCCCACCGACCGCAACACCGCGCGCTGGACCGGCTGGGGGAAGCTGCGCGGCGGGACGGCCCGGCTCCGCGCCGCCCGCGCCGAACTCGCGGCCACCGACCTCGTGGTCGAGGGCAACCGCTCCAAGGCCGGACGTTCGCTGTTCCTGCCCGGCGGCTGGACCCGGTTCGCCAATCCGCACCTGCCGCTGGAGCGGTGGAAGCTGCCGATGTACGACCTGCTCGACGGCGAGAGCCCCGTACTGGGCGTCGTCGTACCCACCCGGCCGGTCGCCGGTCTGTACCGCGAGGCCTGGCAGCGGGTCCAGGACGGGGACGGGCCCCAACTGGAGGCGCTGGAGGTGCCGCGACCGCGCAAGCGCCGTCGCTGAGTTCCGCCGGCCGCCGAGTTCCGCAACCGGAGGGGACGGCCGCCTTGCGCGGCCGTCCCCCGCCGAACCACTCACTTGGACCCATGACCGCATGACCGCAAGAGAAGAGGCGGCCGCCCGGGTGGCCGCGCCGGCAACCCGCGCCCGGCCGTACCTGATCGGCGTACGGCACCACAGTCCCGCACTCGCAGTCGCCGTACCCCGGCTGCTGGACGCCGCGGCGGCCGACGTCGTCTGCGTCGAACTGCCGGCCGACTTCCAGCCGTGGCTGCCGTACCTCTCGGATCCGCGCACCACCGCGCCGGTCGCGCTGACCGGCGCATACGAGGACGGACGGCTGCGCTCGTACCCCCTCGCCGACTTCTCCCCGGAACTGGCGGCGATCCGCTGGGCACGGGAACGGGGCGCGGAGGTGATCTGCGCCGATCTCCCCCTCACCGCCCCTCAGTGGCCGGCCGGAGCCGACACCTGGGCGGGACCGGCCGGGCCGGACGAGGACGACCTGTGGGACCGCACCGTGGAGTCGTCGGCCCCGGGCAGCACGCCCGAGGCCGTACGCCGTGCCGCCCTGGAAGTCGGCCGGGTGCTGCGCCGACACCGGCAGGCGCACGGCGGTGTCGCGGCCGTCGACCTGGCCCGCGAGGCACACATGCGCCGCGCCGCCGTCGCCGCGGCGAAAGGACGCCGGGTCGCGGCGGTGATCGGCGCCTTCCACGCCCCCGGCCTGGCCGGCGAAGAGGAACCTCCGCCGCCGGCGGCGCCTGCCGACGGACCTACCGGCGGCTGTGCGGTCGTCACCTCGCTCGTGCCGTACGCCTTCGCCCTGCTGGACCCCCGCTCCGGCTACCCGGCCGGCGTCACCGGCGAGTGGTTCTACCAGAAGCGCGCGCCCAAGGGCATGCCCGACTGGATCCCCACCGCGCACATCACCTTCCCCAGCGGACGCAGCGCCGACGAGATGTGCCCCACCGAGGAGGCCGCGGTCCTGTGGGCCGCCCAGTACGGCACTCTCACCTTCCACCCCTGGCCGGTGCGCCGTGGCGACGTCGACCACCCCGACGAACTGCGCATCGACCTCGACCCGCAGCCCGGCACCGACTACGACGACGCCGCCCGCGCCGCCCGCGAACTGCGCGCGGTACTGGAGGAGTTCGGCGGGCTGCACGGCTGGCCCAAGACCTCCGGCGGACGCGGACTGCACGTCTTCGTGCCGATCGAGCCGCGCTGGACCTTCACCCAGGTCAGACGCGCCGCCATCGCCGTGGGCCGTGAGATGGAACGGCGGATGCCCGAGCAGGTCACCATCAGGTGGTGGAAGGAGGAGCGCGGCGAGCGCATCTTCATCGACTACAACCAGACCTCCCGGGACCGCACCATCGCCTCCGCCTACTCCGTACGCCCCCGCCCGCACGCCCCCGTCTCCGCGCCGCTGCGCTGGGACGAGGTGGGCGTCGCGCACCCCCAGGACTTCGACATCACGACCATGCCCGCGCGCTTCGCCGAACTCGGCGACGTGCACGCGGGCATGGACGACGAGGCCTACTCCCTCGACGCCCTGCTGGAACTGGCGACGAAGGACGAGCACGACCACGGGCTCGGTGATCTGCCGTACCCGCCCGAGTATCCGAAGATGCCGGGAGAACCCAGCCGGGTACAGCCGAGCCGCGCGAAGAAGCCGCGGCCCCGTGGATAGCGGACTACAACTCCTGGATCCTCACGTCGCGGTACGAGACCACGTCCGTCGTGCCGTGGACCTGGAGCCCGACGTAGCCGGAGGCGAACCGCCGCCCGTCCGTGCCCGGGTCGTCCGAGCGCGGCGGGGTGAAGTCCTGGCCGCCGATGTTGTCGAACTCGTTGATCAGCACGCCGTTGCGGTAGATGGAGTAGTGCTGGTCGACCACGCGGATCTCGTAGTCGTTCCAGGTGCCCTTCTCCGTCACACCGGCCCCGGCGAGGCCCACCCGGTCGAAGCCGTAGAGCGAACCGGTCTTGTACATGTCGCCGGTCGGACTGTCGAACACCTGCACCTCGTGCCCGTACTTGATGGCGACCCACTCCGGCCGTGACTCCTCCGGATGGTCGTGGACCTGCGGGAAGCGCACGAAGACACCGCCGTTGGTGTTCGCGGTGTCCGCGGCGTCGTCACGCCACTGGAGCTTCAGCGAGAAGTCGCCGTACTTGCGCTCGGGGAACCACAGCATGCCCATGCCCGGCGTGGTGGTGCTGGAGGTGATCGACCCGTCCGGGTTCAGCCCGAACGAACCGCCGCCCACCTGCTGCCACTTGGCGAACGACTCCGCCGTGCCGTCGAGGATCGTGCGGTAGCCCTCGGTCTGGCCGGGCGTGCCGATTTTCGACTGGCGCGCGGCCTTGTTGACCGCCCGGTACTCCCGCCGGTCCACGACGCCCTCGTCCCGGAGCGCGTCCATGACCTCCCGGACGTGCTTGAGGAAGAGTGCCTGGGACGTCCACTCCTTCTCGTCCTCGATCATCTCGTTGATCCGGCACCGGTTGTTCGTCACCCGGTTCGGCACGCCCGTGTCCACCGTGCCGACGATCACCGTCTCCCGCTCGTCGTACTCCGGACAGGGCGGCGCCGGCACCTGGCCCGACACCACCGAGAAGCTCACGGTCACCGGCTCGGCGGTGTTGCCCGCCTTGTCGCTCGCCCGGTACGCCACGGTGTGCCGGCCCACGCGGTCGACGACCACGGGCCCGGTGTACGCCAGGTAGGGCCCGGCGTCGAGCGAGTACTCCACGCCGGCCACACCGGAACCGCCCTCGTCCGTGGCGCTGACGGTCACCTTCGCGCTGCCGACGTAGGCGCCGTCGGAGTCCTTGGTACCGTCCACGGTCGCGCCGGTCGCCGGCGGGGTGGTGTCCTCGGGGGGAGCGGCGACGACGGTGAAGGCGACGCTCTTCTCCGCGGCGACGTTGCCCGCCTTGTCGGTGGCGCGGTAGCGCACGGTGTGCTCCCCGACCTCGTGCACCATGACCGGCGCGGTGTACGCCTGCCAGGCACCGTCGCCGACCGCGTACTCGATGGTGTTGACCCCGGAACCGGTGTCGGAGGCGGTGACGGTCACCGTCGCCATGTCGATGTACGCGCCGTCCTCGTCGTCGGAGTTCTTCTCGCCGCTGACCGTCGCCGAGGTCTCCGGCGCGGTCGTGTCGTCCGTGTCCGGGGCGACCACGGTGAACGTGATGCTCTTCTCGGCGGCCGCGTTGCCCGCCTTGTCGAAGGCGCGGTAGCGCACCGTGTGGTCGCCGACCTGGTCGACGACGACCGGCGTGGTGTACGGCTGCCAGGCACCGTCGGCGCCGATCGCGTACTCGATCCGCTCGACGCCCGAGCCGCCCTCGTCGGTGGCGCCGAGCGTCACGCTCGCGGAGCCGACGTAGGCGCCGTCCGCGTTCTGCGTGCCGCCGACGTCCGCCGACGTGGCGGGCGCGGTGGTGTCCTCGCCACCGCCGCCCTCGGTCACCACGAGGACGCCCTTCATCTCCCCGTGGCCCTGGATGGTGCAGTGGTACAGGTAGCGGCCGGGGGAGAGGGTGACCTCGGCGGTGTGCCTGCCACCCTGGTCGTCACCCGGGTTGGCCAGGATGTTCAGCTGGACGTCCTGGTTGTACTCGGGATCGCTGGTCGTGAACGTCAGCGTGTGCGGCATGCCGGTGGTGTTGCCGGTCGCCTCACTGTTCTCGAAGACGATCGTGGCCGGACCGGCCACCGCCGTCTCGGGCGCCGACGTGTACTTGTCGATGTCGTTGCCGGCCGTCCAGGTGAGGACCTGGTCGGCGGCGACGGCCTCGGTCTTCGCCCGGGGCTGCCCGGAGGCGGACGTCGCCTGCAGACCGAGCATCATCAGCAGGCCGGCCAGCAGGGCCGCCCACATTCTTCGCCCGCGTATCACTCGGACCCCCTCGCCAGCTGCGCGGCGGCCGGCGTCGGCCCACCGCCCTCGTAGGTGACCCGCCACAGGGCCGACTTGGAGTCCGAGGTGAAGAAGCCGCGGCCGTAGTCGAGGACGTACAGCGCGCCGTCCGGGCCGAACTTCCAGCCCATCAGGTTCCTGATGCCGTCGTTTCCGACCGGCACGATCTTCTTCAGCGACTCCGAGTGCACCGGCAGACCGCCGTCGCCCTGCGTCTTCGGGTCCATCAGCACCGCGTTGCGCGGCTGGTCGGCGTCGTAGAAGTCACCGACGAACCACTTGCCGTCCCAGTACGCCGGCCACTTGGTCTCGCTGGCGCTGTCCGCGTCGTAGCGGTAGACCGGGCCGTTCATCGCGGCCTGGCCGCCGCCCTTGAGCCAGGGCAGCTTGTACGTGGCCTCGTCCTGCTCGTACGACGGGACGCCGTTCTCGTCGCGCGGGAAGTCGGGGCCGCCGCCCTGCGGCGAGTACCAGATGTTGTTGCCGGTCACCGGCGGCAGGTTGACCAGGCCGTCGTTGTTCGGCGACTCGTTCTTCGGGGCGTCGCAGTCGTACCAGCCCAGCGGCTTCGACGGGTCCGGCAGGTTCCGGTCCCGGTACGGCTGCTTGTTGCCCATGCAGTACGGCCAGCCGCGGTTGCCCGCCTCGGTGATCGCGGCGAACGTGTCGTACTTCGCCGGACCCCACGTCGGCGACGGTGAACCGGCGTCCGGGCCGACCCAGCCCGCGTAGAGGGTGTCGGTCTTCTTGTCGACGGAGATGCGCGCCGGGTTGCGTACGCCCATCACGTAGATCTCGCCGCGCGTCTTGCCGCCGCCCTCGGCGGTCTCCTCGCCGGTGAAGAGGTTGCCCTCGGGGAGCGTGTAGGTCCCGTCCGGCTCCGGGTGGATGCGCAGGATCTTGCCGTTGAGGTTGTTGGTGTTGCCGGCGGTGCGGCGCGCGTCGGCG
The DNA here is from genome assembly GCF_039539045.1 of Streptomyces marokkonensis. Lineage (NCBI taxonomy): Bacteria > Bacillati > Actinomycetota > Actinomycetes > Kitasatosporales > Streptomycetaceae > Streptomyces > Streptomyces marokkonensis. Next base: position 1,473 of record NZ_BAABCQ010000008.1, on the reverse strand, counting down.
AAGGACACGCCCTTGAAGTCCGGCTCCGGGTTGTTGCCCGAGTAGCCGTCGCTGAATCCGCTGGAGTTGTTGTCACCGGTCGCGATGTACAGGTTGTCCTTGGAGTCCCAGGCCAGCCCGCCGCCCGCGTGGCAGCAGCTGTGGATCTGCACCGGCCACTTCAGCAGCACCTTCTCGCTGCCCAGGTCCAGCTTGTCGGTCTCCTGGTCGAGCGTGAAGCGGGAGACCCGGCGCTCGGCCATGTGGGTGTCGCGGTTGATCTCGGAGTGGGGTGTGTAGTGCAGATACACCCACCCGTTCTCCGTGAACTCCGGGTCCAGCTCGATGCCGAGCAGGCCCTCCTCGACCTTGACCAGTTCCTCGCCGCCGCCCTTGTTGCCGAACACGGTCAGCTCACCGGCGAGCGTGACCTTGTCGGTCTCCGGGTCCCAGACGTGGATCTCGCCCTTGCCCTTGCCGATGTCCGGGTCGTTCCAGTCGGTCACCACGGGCTGGGAGGAGTCCGCGCCGCCGCGGCCGATGTAGAACACGCGGCCGTCGGGCGCGGGGACCAGGCCGTGCGGCTCGCCGATCTGGTCGTTCTGGCCGGGCTGGTTGGGCTCGGTGAGCCGCTCGGCCTGGTAGTTGCCGTTGATGGTCGCCTTGCAGTCGGCCTGTGCCAGCCGCGTCGTCCACATCAGGGCGCCCCGCAGATGGGCGCGGAAGTCGGTCTCGTCGTAGGACGACACCGTGCCGCCCATGCCGGTGTAGAAGGACCGGCCGCCGTCGTAGTCACGGCACCAGCTGACCGGGTGGTCCCAGCCGTTGGCGCTCGCACCGGGCTGGTACGTCGACTCGCGCACCCGGGCCACGGTGTGCACGTCGCCGGACGGGTTCTCCACCCAGTTCATCCACTGGTCGGGCCGCTTCCACTGCACCGGCAGGTCCTTGGTGGCCGGATGGCGCCGGTCACCCACCTCGACGGTGGCCCGCTGGACCTTGTCCGGGCTGGAGGCGGCCGGGCGGGCTCCGACCAGACCGGTGAACCAGTCCGAGTACGGCTCGGCGCGGGCCGCGTCGTGGACGCCGACGAACCCGCCGCCGGCCTCCATGTACGTCTCCAGGCCCGCTTCCTGCGCCGGCGTCAGGACGTCGCCGCCGCCGGTCAGGAACACGACCGCGTTGAAGCGGCCGAGCCGCTTCTCATTGGTGAAGACCGAGGCGTTGTCCGTGGCCTCGACGCTGAAACGCTCCTTCTCCGGGCCGGACAGCCCGATCCGCTCGATGGCCGCGATCCCGGCGTTCACGACCGGGGACTCGTCCCCGGCCGAGGCGGACCCGTAGAAGATCAGCACCCGTACGTTGGCGCCTCCTGGCGGCGACTTGATCGACATCGTTGTCAGGGACGGATCCGGCGCCGGACGGGCGCTGGCGGCGGGGCCGGACAGGAGTCCGGCGGCGACGAATCCGGCGGTCGCGAACGCCGCCCAGCCC
>NZ_BAABCQ010000007.1:0-82829 GCF_039539045.1 Streptomyces marokkonensis | reverse complement strand
ATGTCCGACTTTTCGGGCATCAAAGGCTGGCCGAAGTGGAGGGGGCAGACCTCTTCGATCCCTTGTTCGCCGTTCGCTCCGAGGTCCTGGCCTGGCTTGCCGTCACATTTCGGGCCGCAGCATCGGAGGGTTGAGGAGAGTCGCGCCGCCGGCCCGGAAGAGCTGGGCGGGACGCCCGCCCTGGCGCGTGGTCGTCCCGCCGGTGGGGACGAGGAAGCCCGGCGTGCCCGTCACCTTGCGGTGGAAGTTGCGGGGGTCGAGCGCCACGCTCCACACCGCCTCGTAGACGCGACGCAGCTCGCCGACGGTGAACTCGGGCGGGCAGAACGCGGTGGCCAGCGACGAGTACTCGATCTTGGAACGGGCCCGCTCCACCCCGTCCGCCAGAATCTGGGCGTGGTCGAAGGCGAGCGGCGCCACCGGCTCGCCGTCACGGCCGTAACCAGCCTGCTCCAGCAGCTCCTCGACCGGCGCCCAGCGCGCGTTACTGGCGTCACCGCCCGCCCGTGGCGCGGGCAGGTCGGGAGCGAGCGCGAGGTGGGCGACGCTGACCACCCGCATCCGGGGATCGCGCTCGGGGGCGCCGTACGTCGCAAGCTGTTCCAGGTGGGCGCCGTTGTCCTGGGTGGGTGCGACGGGGTCGTGGACGCACAGTCCCGTCTCCTCGGCCAGTTCCCGCGCCGCCGCCTGCGCCAGGTCCTCGTCGGCCCGTACGAAACCGCCGGGCAGGGCCCAGCGGCCCCGAAACGGCGGCTCGCCCCTGCGCACGGCCAGCGCGCACAGGGAGTGGCGGCGCACGGTCAGCACGACCAGGTCCACAGTGACGGCGAAGGGCGGAAAGGCTGACGGGTCGTAGGGCATGCGGCGATCATAGTCGTCTGCCTGACGATAAACACTCCCTTCACCGACCGCCTCGCGGCTGATCCACTTCCTCCGACGTGGGCCGCGCCGCCCACTGCCGGTCTCCGTTCGAGGCCACGTCAGGCCAGGTCAGGCTCCAAGTTGCAGCCCGTCGGCGGCCTCTTCGACCATGGCCATGCCGAGCCTGCCGACCCGCACCGAGAAGGGTGCTCCGGCGATCCGCAGCCCCGTCAGCCCGAGCTCCCCCAGGGGCGCGCTGCGTACAGGACGCAGGGTGACGGTCCCGCCCGGCGCGTCGGGGCGAATGCCCACGAGCGTCGTCAGCAGCAGCACCCCGGCGGCGGCCGCGGTGGCGGCGGGACGGCAGGCCGCCGGATGCGGCAGTGGGGTGCTCGCGTCGGTGCGCTGCTCCCCCGCGTACATTTCCGGCAGGCGGTGGCCGAAGGCGCCCGCCGCGGCCAGTACGCCGCGCAGCAGCGAGCCCGCCTCCTTCTCATGACCGGCAGTGGCCAGCCCCGCCACCGCGATCGCGGTCTCCGGGACGCGCACTGCTCCGGCACGATGCCCGAAGGGGTTGTATCCCGCTTCACTCGCGGCCAGTCCGCGCAGCCCCCAGCCCGAGTTCATGGCCGGCTTGCCCAGCAACCGGGCCAGTTGGCCGGTCTGTACCGGGTCGAGCAGGCCCGGGGCCGCGGCGCCCCCACCGAGCAGCCCGGTGTCGAGGAGGTGCGCCGCGGTCGCACTCAGGTACGGCACGAGGCGTCCGTCCGGGGACCGGGCCGCCGCAGGCCGCCCGCCTGCCGGGTCGTCGATCCAGAAGTCCCGCCGGAACTCCGCCCGCAACCACCGGGCCCACTCCCGCAGTCCGTCACCGCCCGGTCTGCCGAAGGCGTCGAGCAGCTCGGCCCCGAGCAGGGCGGCACGGTGTGCGTGGGCCTGGGTCTCACAGCGGACGGGGCCGTCGGGGTGCGGATCGTGTACGTAGGTTCCGTCTCCGACGGCGCCGCGCAACCAGGTCAGACACCGCTCGGCCGCCGGCATCAACTCCTGCGTCTCGTCGTCACCGAGCCCCCAGCGGCGGGCTTCCGCGAGGAGCACGGGAAAGAGCAGGGTCGCCTCCGTACCGGTGCAGCCCGGCGGCAGATGCGGACCGGTGTCCCGCCCGGGCCCGGGGACCATGCCGGCCCGCGGACCGGGGCCACGACGCTGGGTGCGCGCGAGGGTGCGCAGCGTACCCTCGGCGAGCCGGGTACCGAGGGGAAGCGCCATCCGGGCGGCGACGAGCGCCTCGCCGGGGGCCAGACCGCAACGCCAGGGGACGCCGGCCGCGAGATGGACGTCGGCCGGGTGCGCGGGATCGCGCAGCATCAGGGCTCGGAGGTCCTCGATGCTGGTCCGCAGGAGGGCGGTGACCGCGGGGTCGTCACCGGTGGCGTGCGCCGAGGCCAGCGGGCCGGCCGCCGTGCGGCCCACGGACCGAAGCGGTCCCCCGCCGTCCGGCCGCACGCGCAGCTCGACGCTTGTGCTGCCGCCCGGTGGCAGTACGAATTCCCACCGCAGCAGTCCCGCGGAAGCCAGTGCGTCGGCGGGCGGCGGGACTGCCGTGACCGACGCGCCGGCCGCGGCACAGGACCAGCGCAGGCCGGCGTCGTGGACGCTGGCCGGCAGGTCGGGGCCCGCGCGTCCTGCGGCGATCGTTCCCAGGTCGGCCAGATCCGTCCCCAGGGCCACCTCGACCGGCAGCCGCAGCGGACGGGGCGCCCAGCTGTGCAGGGTGATCCGCTCCGTACCGTCGGCGTCCCGGGTCCGCTCGACCATGACGTCCGGATCCGGCCCCGGCGCGGAAGACGTCCGAAGCGTTCCCACGAAGCGGGCGCGGTCCGCGCCTGCCATCCGGGCCTGCGACGGAAGCGGTTCGCGCCCGGCCACGCGAAGGCGGCACCGGGAGAGCAGACGCCGGCCCGCGCGGTAGAACCCCTCCAGCCCCAGTCCGGTCAGCTGCCCCTGTTCCGTGGAGATCACGAGGCCCGGAAGGGCCACGCCGATCAAGGACCGGTGGGTGGGGGGCAGATCCCCGCGCCTGCACGGCGTCGCAGGCGGCGCACCGGAAGGAGCGGCCGGCTTCGCACCCGACCGCGTCGGAGGAACCGACGACGCGGGCCGGGGCCGGACCGTCGGCGGAACGGCCCCGGCCGGCCCGCGCATCCCGGCCGGCGTCACGGACTCGGCGAAGAGCGGCAGCGCTGCCCTCCGGTCGGCGGCAGCGGTGCCAGGGGCGGGGGAGGGCGGAGTCGGCTGGTGCATCGGAGGGCTCCCTCTGTGCTCGGTGCGCCTCGGGCGGAACGGCGCCGTGGGTGGTGGTTCGGCCGGACGGGTGTGGTGCGGTGCGGTGTCCCGGCCGGACCGGGCGTTCCGCCACTCAGGTGAACGGAGCGGGCGTCCTCCGGGTCACGCCCGCGGCGTGGTCGCCGGGCCGGCGAGGGTGCGAGCCGCGAGTCGTCTCCCCCACCCGATCACCGGAACGCGCTGACGGCCCTCACCGAGGAGCGACGGCAGGAGAATCTCCGGACGGCAGGCCACGGCACCCGGTCGGCGAGGGAGTCGCGGAATCTCCCTCGCTGCCCGGCGGCCGACCGTTGCCGGCCACATGCCATGGACCTGATGGGTCGCGACCGCCCCCTCAGAGTCGCTCGCCGCCCCCCTCGGTCCCGGGCTCTCCCCTGACCGCACCCTCCGCGCAGGCGTCCATCCGGTCCGTGGCCGCCGTCCCCGAGGCGCGCGACCTCGTACGGCCCGTCCGAGCGACGCCCGGGCGTTCGCCGCCCGCCGGAGTGCGAGGACGCCCGATCTTCGCGCCGGACGCACGGTCCTGCGTCCTCGCACGGCGACGGACTCCGTCGGCCGAGGCGACGGAGCGCGTGCGGCGCCGGCGGCCCGGCGACGTCGGCGGAGCGCACGAGTCTCCGGCCGGCTCGCTCTGCCCGGGTGCGCCGACCTGCTCTTCGCCATCCGAGACGCCGCCTCCCGGGCCTCCACGGTCCCCACGCTCGGTACGCAGGCAGCGGCGGACCGACTCGGGATCGAGGCCCTCGTTGCACGCCTGGTGCAGGAGCCGGGCGAAGAGATAGTCCGGATCCGCACCGAGTGCCATGGCCAGAGCCTCTCGAGCCTCCAGCTCGTCGCCGGTGGACCAGGCGACCCATCCCGCCAGGGTGAGGGGCGCGGCCGCGTGTTCGCCGTAGGGCCCGACGCAGCGACGGGCCAGGGCCCGCCAGAGGCGCAGCGCGGGCCGCGCCTCGTCCCCCTCCATCCACTCGGCCGCGCGGTCACGGGTCGTACGGTCCTGGAGCCCGAGGATCAGCGCCGCCGCCTCGTCGTGTCCGAGCAGTTGGTCGTCGCGCAGATCCTCGGCCGGCACGCCGGACACCGGCGGGGCCTCGGTGAGGCGCCGCATGGCCCGCTGCGCCAGATCCAGCGTCTCCTCGGCCACGTCCGAACGGCCGGTGCCGTCGAGGATCCGGGAGACCACTGTCATGGCGACCGCGTCCAGGGCGGCCTCCTGTTCGTGTGCCGCGGCGTTCTCCATGGGAAGCAGCCTGGCCCGCAACTCACTCAGTGAACCGCGCACCTGGATACCGGCGTAGGTGGCCGCCGCGGCCAGCACGGACGTGCCCGGCAGTCCCATGAGGGTGCCCTCGGCCGGGCAGCAGACCGCGTCGTCGCAGCAGTACGACCAGAAGCGCCCCGCCGAGACGCACAGCGCCTCGACCACGGGGACGTCGAGGGCGCCGCACTCGACACGCAGCTTCTGTGCCAGCGGCCGCAGTCGCTCCATCACCTCTCGGCCGGTCTCGCCCCGTGCCGGTTCCTGACAGAGGTAGGCGACCATCCGCTCGGGCCGCGCCCCTCGGCGCTCACTGCCGGTCACCAGCCCGTGGACCAGCTGTCCGGCCGCGCCCGCCCAGTCGTCCGCGTTCGCCGGAATGCCGAGGCGGGCCCGACCGCCGAAACGGCCCCGTCCGTCCCTGTCCCGCAGGGCGGCCAGGACGATGCTGTCCTCGGGCCGGTACCCGAGGAGGTACGGCAGGGCGTCAGCCAGTTCCGCGGGGGTGCGCAGGGTGATCTGGTGCTCATCGCCGGGAGTACCGTACGGCGGGTGGGCCGTCCCGCCCGGCGTCGCGGGCCCCGGGACGTCACCGTTCTCGGAGCTTCCAGTCGTTTCGCTGTGGTTCGTCATGGCCCGACGATCTCGCGGATCGGAAACCTCCGCTTGCCCTGTGGATAACGCTCTGTGGATAACTCCAATCAGGGACACGTCATGCAGGCAGATCGGAGACGGTGCCCCTCCCTCCAACGGCCTCGCCCGCCCCGCCCCGCCGTCCGGCTGTCAGTCCCGTCCTGTTGTATGGAACGCATGGAGCACACGAGCAACGCGGATCTCCGGACAGCGGCCGACACGGTCCTCGCCCGCCTCGTCGGGGACGCCTCCGGCACCGCCCGGCTGCGCGAGGACCAGTGGCGGGCGATCGAGGCGCTGGTCGCCGACCGGCGCCGGGCCCTCGTCGTCCAGCGCACCGGGTGGGGCAAGTCCGCGGTCTACTTCGTGGCGACCGCGCTCCTGCGCGACCGCGGCGCCGGGCCCACCGTGATCGTCTCCCCGCTGCTCGCGCTCATGCGCAACCAGGTCGAGGCCGCGGCCCGGGCAGGCATCCGCGCTCGGACCATCAACTCCTCCAACACCGAGGAGTGGGACTCGGTCCAGGACGAGATCGCCGCGGGCGAGGTCGACGTGCTCCTGGTGAGTCCCGAGCGGCTCAACAACCCGGACTTCCGCGATCAGGTGCTGCCCAAGCTCTCCGCCGCCACCGGTCTGCTCGTGGTGGACGAGGCCCACTGCATCTCCGACTGGGGCCACGACTTCCGACCGGACTACCGGCGGCTGCGTACGATGCTCACCGACCTCCCGCCCGGCGTACCGGTCCTGGCGACCACCGCCACCGCCAACGCGCGCGTGACCGCCGACGTGGCGGAGCAGCTCGGCACCGGCGGCACGTCGGACGCGCTGGTGCTGCGCGGCCCGCTGGACCGGGAGAGCCTCAGCCTGGGTGTGCTGCGACTGTCCGACGCCGCACACCGGATGGCCTGGCTCGCCGACCACCTCCACGAGTTGCCGGGCTCCGGGATCATCTACTCCCTCACCGTGGCCGCCGCCGAGGAGGTCACCGCCTTCCTGCGGCAGCGCGGCCACACCGTCGCCTCCTACACCGGCAAGACCGAGAACGCCGACCGGCAGCAGGCCGAGGACGACCTGCTCGCCAACCGGGTCAAGGCACTGGTCGCCACGTCGGCGCTGGGCATGGGATTCGACAAGCCCGACCTTGGCTTCGTGGTGCACCTGGGTTCGCCCTCCTCCCCCATCGCGTACTACCAGCAGGTCGGCCGTGCCGGGCGTGGTGTCGAGCACGCGGAGGTGCTCCTGCTGCCGGGGAAGGAGGACGAGGCGATCTGGGAGTACTTCGCCTCCTTGGCCTTCCCGTCGGAGGACTTGGTGCGCCGCACGCTCGACATCCTCGCGCGAGCGGAACGCCCCCTGTCGCTGCCCGCTCTGGAACCCCTTGTGGAGCTGCGCCGTTCCCGCCTGGAGACCATGCTCAAGGTCCTCGACGTGGACGGCGCGGTCAAGCGAGTCAAGGGAGGCTGGATCGCGACCGGGCAACCGTGGGCGTACGACGCGGAGCGGTACGACTGGGTGGCACGGCAGCGGGAGACCGAACAGCAGGCGATGCGGGACTACGCCTCGACGACGGACTGCCGGATGGAGTTCCTGCAACGCCAGTTGGACGACGAGGGGGCCAAACCCTGCGGACATTGTGACAACTGCTCCGGTCCGCGCTTCACCGCGGACACCTCCCCCGATGCTCTCGACGCCGCACGGGTGGACCTCGGCCGGGCCGGCGTCGAGGTCGAGCCCCGCCGCATGTGGCCGACCGGACTTCCCGCTATCGGCGTCGATCTGAAGGGGCGCATTCCGCCCGGGGAACAGGCCGGAACGGGCCGGGCATTGGGACGCCTGTCAGACATCGGCTGGGGCAACCGGCTGCGACCGATGCTCTCGGCCCAGGCGCCGGACGGCCCGGTGCCGGACGATGTCGCGAAGGCCGTCGTCACTGTGCTGGCGGACTGGGCGAAAGGCCCCGGCGGCTGGGCTTCGGGAGCGGCCGACGCCCCACCACGTCCCGTCGGGGTGGTGACCCTGGCCTCGCGCACCCGACCCCAGCTGGTCCACTCCCTCGGAGCACGCATCGCCGAGGTCGGCAGGCTGCCGCTGCTCGGTTCGGTCGAGTACACGGGTGTGGCGCCCAGGGCGCCGCGCAGCAACAGCGCGCAGCGGCTCAAGGCACTCGACGGCGCGCTGACGGTTCCGCCCTCCCTCTCCGCCACGCTCACCGGCCTTCAGGGCCCGGTTCTTCTAGTGGACGACTGCACCGAAACCGGCTGGACCCTCGCAGTGACGGCCCGGTTGCTCCGCCGCGCGGGCGCCCAGGGAGTGTTGCCCATGGTCCTGGCCGTGCAGGGATGATCGCCCGCCGCGGGCGCACATCGCAGGTTCGAAGCCCGCGCGACCGCGGGTGGCGCCCCGCGCGTCACCCGACTGCACTCTGGGTAGGGATATAGGACGCGCATCACCCGATAACGACCGTCGACCCCAATTGCTCGTTGCCGCATCCAAGTTCGACAGGAAGAATTGAAGTCCGCTCCCCGCACGGCTCGTCCGTGATCCGGCAGGGCTTCACTGCGGTGCGCGCTCCCCCGAACCCGACCCCGCCCGCAGTGTGGGCGCGTAGCCGAAGGGAGGAACGTGACCTTCGGATTCGCTCCGTCCTCGGCGGCGGCGTTGTCGTCGTCCGCCGCTTCCGCCACTCGCATACTCGAACCGGCGGAGTGGGCCGCCGCCGGCATCCCGCTGTTGCGCGATCCACGGGAGGTCGTCGGCGGGCTGCACTCGCGCCACCGTCCAAGGCCGGCGACAGCGGTCGTGGCCGTACTCGATCGGGACGAACGACTGTGCGCGAGCGCGTCGTTCACCAGCCGACGGGCGCCGGCCGACGGGTGGATGTTCCGCAACTCGCTGCTCTCCCAGCTGCGCCGGGTCATCCCGCACGATCTGCGGCGCCGCAGCCCGGTGCGCACCGCCGTGCTGCTCTACTGCCGTGAGGGCGACGCTCGTTGGACGGAGGAGGACGGCGCGTGGATGTGGGGGCTGCGGGACGCCTGCACGTTGCACGGGCTGCGCTGCGGTGCGTACATCACGCTGACCCGTGACGGCTGGCAGGTCCTCGGCGAGGGCCGCGGCGGGCGCCGGCCCAACACGGCTTCCGTGCCGGAGCCGTTCGCCGCCTCGGAGACGCCGGCCCCGTCACCACGCACCGGCGGGGTCCCTCCGGACGTGCTGCGCCGCGCGACGGCTCGTTAGAGCGCTTCGGGCACAGTGCGCTCCGGGACCACGCAGCGACGTCCGAGGCGATGTCCAGGCACACGAAGGCACCTGGCAACGCCCGTACGCCGCCTTGCGGACGCCGACCGCCCGGTACGCCGAACTGCCGCCGTGCGGGGGCTGCCGTCCTGGCGGCTCCCCGCGTCACACCGGCGCCCGCCGCACGCGGCGGGGCGAGCTCAGACGCCCGCGCCCAGGACCGAGTTGATCCGCTGCGGGTCACCGCAGACGATCAGCAGGGCACCGGCTCGGGAGTGGGCCGTGGACAGGGCAGTGGCCGCGGCGGCTTCGGGGCCGCCGTTGACCACGACCACGACAACGGCCCGCGACGTGGCACGGTCCGCGACGGCGGCGTCCGCGTAGAAGACGTCGTCACCCGCGTCGTGCTGCGCCCAGTAGGCGGCGTCGCCGAAGGACAGTTCGTGGGCGGCCCACGGGTGTGGTTCGCCAGTGGTGATCACCAGCACGTCGCCTGGGGTGCGACCCGAGTCCAGCAGCAGGTCCACGGCCTCGTCGGCGGCGTCGAGCGCGCCGTCGGGAGTGGCCGGGACCAACTGGATCTGCGGGGCGGTCGGGGCGGCTGCCGGAGCAGCCGGGCCCGACGCATCGGGTTTGGCCGCGGCTGTGTCGCGCGACGCTCGTTGCGCCGGCGGCGCCGGCCGCACGGGGCCGGGACGGCCGGGGCGCGGCGGAGCCGCGGGACGGGGGCCGGGTACGGGGCGGGGGGTCGACGCGGTGCGGCCGCTGGCCGGAGTGGCGCGGGGACCCTGGGCCTTCTCGTGAATCTGAGGCTCCTCGGGAATGAGAGGCATGAGCTGATATTTATCAAACGTTGGTGCGGCTCGCGTCGGCGGGTGGCACATGCCTGCGAGTGGAACCGTCAGAAATCGAATCCGAGCTGACCCTCGATTTCCGGAACGCTTCCGTCCACCCAACTGCGGACCTTCTTGAGGTGCCGCCACTGGGGCAGCGCATCAAGATACGCCCACGACAACCGGTGGTGCGGGGTGGGCCCCCGCTCCTCCAGTGCGGCCTTGTGCACGGGTGACGGATACCCGGCGTTGTCCGCGAAACCGAAGTCTGCATGGTCGATACCCAGTTCGGCCATCATTTTGTCGCGCTGGACCTTGGCGAGCACCGAAGCCGCCGCGACAGCCACGCAGGACTGGTCTCCCTTGATCACCGTACGAACCTTCCAAGGCGCCCCGAGATAGTCGTGCTTGCCGTCGAGGATGACGGCATCGGGGCGAATCGGGAGGGTCTCCAGGGCACGCACCGCCGCCAGTCGTAGCGCCGCGGTCATCCCCAGTGCGTCGATCTCCTCCGGAGAGGCGTGCCCCAGGGTGTAGGACGTCACCCAGGTCCGCAGCTCCGCGGCGAGCACAGTGCGCCGCTTGATGGTGAGCAGCTTGGAGTCGGTGAGGCCGGCCGGGGGCCGACGCAGTCCGGTGATCGCGGCACAGACGGTGACCGGACCGGCCCATGCACCGCGCCCCACCTCGTCGACACCGGCAATGATCTTCGCTCCGGTCGTGGCGCGGAGAGAGCGCTCGACGGTGTGAGTAGGTGGTTCGTACGGCATGACGTCCTTAGCCTACGCCGCCCCGAACCCCCCGCGACACCCCGGTTCCCCAAACGGGGCCCGGACCCGCGAAACCCTGGATCAGATGCCGTCCGGCCGCAGCAGCGGAACCATCAGCTGGTCGATCATCCCCTCGATCTCCTGGTCCGCCAATTCACTTCCACAAACCTTTGATCGGTACATCATCATCGCGGGGAGGGCGTCGAAGACGTATCCGTTCGCCGCGTCCCGCCGAACCTCTCCCCGCTCTATTCCTCGGTTGATGACCTCGCGGAGCATCATGAGGGTCGGCTCGATCACCCCGTTGACGATCACTGCGTGGAAGCGCTCCGCCTGTACGCTGTCGCATTCGTGAATCACCGATCGCAACGCGAACCCAGGACGGGAGAACATCGCGTCCCGCGCCCGCCGACACAGCGCCAGGAGATCCTCGCGCACGCTCCCGAGATCGGGCACCGTGTCGAAAGGCGGCAGCCCGGACCGCAGCGCGTCCTCGACGAGGTCCTCTTTGGACGGCCAGCGGCGGTAGACCGCCGCCTTACCGGTCTGGGCTCCGGCGGCCACACCCTCCATCGTCAGGCCGTTCCAGCCGACGGTGCTGAGCTGTTCCAGCGCGGCATCGAGGATGGCGCGTTCGAGGACTGCGCCACGTCGGCGGGAGGGCGTCCGGGCGGAGGGGGCCGCCCAGTGCGAAGCAACCATGTCGAGGATCTCCAGGAAGCGGGGAAAGCGGTTTTCCGGGGTCAGGGGCACACCGCGCGCCCCGACGGGGGATGAGCCGCACGGCAGCTCCCCGACAGTGAACGCTTGCGTTCACTGTCGGGGAGTCACTAACGTTGAAGCAACAGTGAACGCGAGCGTTCACTAACGCATTCGTGGGGGACACATAGTGGCAACCTCTTCTCTGATCAAAGACCAGAAGCCGGGAGCGGCCCGCCGGGAAGGGCAACCCGGGATCGCGCTCACCGTCATCGCGGCCTGCCAGCTCATGGTGGTACTCGATGCGACGATTGTGAACATCGCCCTCCCGCACATCCAAGAGGCACTCAGCTTCAGCACCACCGACCTCACCTGGGTCGTCAGTGCTTACACACTCACCTTCGGCGGTCTGCTCCTGCTCGGCGGCCGAGCCGGTGACATACTCGGCCGCCGCCGGGTCTTCATGAGCGGCATTCTGCTGTTCACCTTCGCGTCGCTGCTCGGTGGCTTCGCCCAGGAACCCTGGCAGCTGCTGGCGGCGCGCGTCCTGCAAGGTGTGGGCGGCGCGATCGCGTCGCCCACCTCCCTGGCGCTCATCACCACCACCTTCCCCGAGGGACCGGAACGCAACCGGGCCTTCGGCGTCTTCGCCGCCGTGTCCGCGGGCGGTGGTGCCATAGGCCTGCTGGCAGGCGGCATGCTCACCGAGTGGCTCGACTGGCGCTGGGTACTCTTCGTCAACGTGCCGATCGGCGTACTGATCGCCGTGCTCACGCCGCTGTACATCAGCGAGTCCGAGCGGCACTCCGGACGCTTCGACATCGCCGGGGCGGTGACCTCGACGGCGGGTATGGCCTCCCTCGTCTACGGCTTCATCCGCGCCGCCGAAGAGGGCTGGCGGGACGGCCTGACCATCGGCTCCTTCGCGGCCTCGGTGATCCTGCTGCTGTCCTTCGTCTTCATCGAGTCGCGGGCCAAGGAGCCGATCACCCCGCTGCGGATGTTCACCGACCGCAACCGCTCCGGCACCTACGTGATCATGCTGAGCCTGGCCGCGGCGATGTTCGGCATGTTCTTCTACATCGTCCTGTTCGTTCAGAATGTACTGGGCTACACCCCCATCCAGGCCGGTCTGGCCTTCCTGCCGGTCACGGTGGTGATCGCGCTCGGTGCGGGCCTGTCGCAGCGGTTCCTGCCCGTGTTCGGCCCGAAGCCGTTCATGCTGGTGGGGTCGGCACTCGCCGCGATCGGCCTCGGCTGGCAGGCCCTGATCAGCTCCGACAGCTCCTACGTCGGCGGCGTCCTCGGGCCGATGCTGCTCTTCGGGTTCGGCATGGGACTGAACTTCGTGACGCTGACACTGACCGCGGTCTCCGGGGTCGCCCAGCACGAGGCGGGCGCCGCGTCCGGCCTGCTCAACGCGATGCAGCAGGTGGGCGGGTCGATCGGCCTCGCCATCCTGACGACGATGTTCGGCACGGCCACCAAGGACGAGGCGGAGAAGCAGGGGGCGGACTTCCTCACCAACGGGTCGGCGGAACAGAAGGCGGAGTTCGCCCAGACGCACCAGCTGCCGGCGCCATGGGGTCACGAAGTACTGGCGCAGGGCATCTCCGCGGCCTTCGTTCCGGCTGCCGCGATGGCCGTACTGGCCCTGGCCACGGCATGGCTGGTCATCCGGGTACGCAGGAGCGACCTGGAGGCCCTGGCCGGATCGGCCGGGCCCGGAATGGGCTGACGGCGCGGCGAGGACCGGGCGGGGACCAGCGGCGGACGCGCGTGACGCCTGCCGCCGGTCCCCGCCCGGCCGGCTTCCGGCGCGCGGCACACTCCAGCGGGCGAATGGCACGAACAACAGCAGTGCGACGACAGCCGCCGACGGAATCCCCATGCCCCACCCCCTCGTGACCCTCCCGGCACCATGCGCGGCTCATGCCTCGCACCGCGGATGTCACGACAACGAACGGCTGGTCACGCAGAGTTCCCAGCGCGTACGGAGAGTTGACTAGGCCGACACCGTCATCCACCCGGGCAGCGCCTCGACCCGCCCCGCCCACTCGGCCGGCGGCGCTCCCGCCCGGTCTGCGGCGACCACCCCGCCCACGATCGCGCAGGTCGTGTCCACGTCCCCGCCGACCTGTGCGGTCGTCCAGAAGGCGCGCTCGTAACTCCCGAGGGCGCGCGCCGCGGACCAGAGGGCGAAGGGGACCGTGTCGTGGGCGGTCGTGCGCCTGCCACAGCCCAGTACCGCCGCGACCGTGGTCGCGTCACCGTAGTCGAGCATGTCCCGGGCACGTCGCAGTCCGGCGCCGACCGCGCTCTTGGGTACGAGAGCGACGACACCGTCGAGGAGGGCGTGGGGGGTGGGCGGGCCGGCGGGGTCCGCGGCCAGGGCCGCGGCCGCGGCGACCGCCATGGCGCCGACCACCGCCTCACGGTGCTGATGCGTGGGGTAGGCGGAGATCTCCGCCTGGTGGGTCGCCTGCTCCGGGTCGTCCGCATACCAGGCACCGAGCGGCGCGATGCGCATCGCCGCCCCGTTGCCCCAGGATCCCTGGCCGTTGAACAGCGCGGCGGCGAGCTCGCGCCAGTCACCGCCTTCCCGGACCAGCCGCAGCAGCCGGTTGACGGCTGGGCCGTAGCCGCGGTCGAAGTCGTGGTGTCGAGCGAAGGAGAGTGCCAGCGCGTCCTGGTCGATGCGATGGTGGGCGGCCAGGACGGAGACCACGGAACAGGCCATTTCCGTGTCGTCCGTCCACTGCCAGGGACCGGGAGGCAGCTCACGGCGCTTCAGCAGCGGGTAGTTCGCGGGCACGAAGAACTGTGAGCCCAGCGCGTCACCGACCGACAGTCCGCGCAGGCTGGACAGGGCCCGGTCCAGGCGCCCGTCAGGAGATGAATGAGCGGTCATCGCCCTGCCACTCTATCCGGTGATCCCGTACGGTTCCGGATCTCGCCAGCGTTCGAAGGGACGGTCGAGGCTGTACCGGCCGTCCTCACCGAGAACGAGCATCCGCGTCTCGCCGTTCCCCGGGTTCGAGAGCGACTCGAATTCCGCGACCGTCCAGTGGAACCACCGCATGCAGAACAGCCGCATCGCCAGGCCGTGGGTCACCAGGAGGACGTTCGGCGGGTGGTCGGGGTCCTCGAAGCTGCGGAACAGGCTCTCCAGGAAGCCGCCCACCCGGTCGTACACGTCGGCACCGGACTCGCCTTGGGCGAAGCGGTAGAAGAAGTGGCCGTAGGCGTCCCGGTAGGCCTTCTGCAGGCGCACGTCGTCGCAGTCCTGCCAGTTGCCCCAGTCCTGTTCACGCAGCCGGGGCTCCTCCCGTATCCGTATGAGCCCGGGGTCGAGGTGGAAGGCGCGCAGCGTCTCGTGGGTCCGGCGATACGGGGACACGTACACGCTGACCCGCTCGCGGCCGAACACCTCACGCAGCCCGCTGCCCGTCTGCTCTGCCTCCGCCCGGCCCCGCTCGGTGAGTGCCAGCGCGTGGTCGGGTTCGCGCTCGTACACGGTGTCATCGACATTGCCCGTCGACTCGCCGTGCCGGACAAGAACGATGCGCCGTGGTCGTGCCATGCCAGAAACCCTAGATCGAGACGGTCGGAACCCAGCACTCGGACGGGCCCCATACGGCGTACGTCACACAGTTTCCCCATCGGGGTCGCCCCACGTCGACACCGGGAAGGCCGGTCCGGACATCAGACGGTCCAGGAGGGCTCCAGTTGCACGATGTCTCCGGTCAGCGCGGCTATGTCGGCCTCCGTCTGGGCGCGCAGGGCGAGCCGCTCCACACGTTCGGTGCGGTACTTGCCGTGCTCGGCTGCCGAACGCCACATCGACAGCACCATGTACTCGTTCCCCGGCGCCTCGCCGAACAGCCCGCGGACCATGCCGGGCGAGCCGGCCATCGCGGGGTTCCAGACCTTCTCCTGCATGAGGACGTAGTGCTCGGCACGCTCCTCGTGGACACGGCAGAGTGCCACCCGCAGCAGGTCGGCGTCCGTGAAGCGCGGTTCGAATCCGGTCTTCACGTCGAACCGGTGGTCGAAGAGCCGGACCTGGGCGTCCTTGAAGGTGCCCGCCTGGGCGGAGGCGAGCCGGTCGTGGGAACGGGCCATGAAGGAGTCGTAGAAGGCGCGGCTCTCCCAGAAGGCGAAGACGTGCGCCACGTCGGGCCGCGCCCGGCTCCAGCCACCCCCCTGCCCCCGAAAACCCGGCTCCCCCGGAAGCCCCGCCCACTTCCGCTGCCCCCGCTCGAAACCGCGGCGGTCCACCACGGTGCAGCGAATCCACTTGACCAGCACCGCGCCATGGTAAGGCCAGGGAACGTGGCACCGGTCACTCTCCGGAGGACCGCTTGCCCGCACTCGCCTCGCTGTGCGTGGCAGGATGGGTAACCGACCGTCACCGCTCGGCAGTTGAGGTGGCCGGGCAAGGGGCGGGGACCTGGGAAGGGGAAGTCTGTGAACGGCCTCAGCAAGGGCATTCGCAAGGTCGAGATCGCGCTGCGGTGGGACCCGAGTCCGGCGGGGCAGCCACCCGCCGACCTGGACGTCGTGGCCTGCACCTATCCGGTGGGTGACCCGTACGGCGATCCCGCCTACGTGGTGCACTTCGACAGCCGCTCCCCCGACGGCACCATCTATCTGAACCGGGACAGCCAGGACGGCAAGGGCTTCGGCTTCGACGAGGTCATGACGCTGGAGCTGGAGCGGCTCGACGCCCGGTACGCGCGCGTGGTGGTGGGCGTCGCGATCCAGCAGCGCACCGAGGACCGGACCTTCGCGGACGTGAGCAGCCCGGGCCTGCGTATCCGTGAGGGCTACACCGACCTCGCCGCGGACGACTTCAGCGGTGTCCTGGGCGCGACGGCGGCGACGGTCGCGGAGTTCGTACGGGACGAGACGGGGGCGTGGGAGTTCCGGGCCGGCGTGCACGGATTCGAGGGCGATCCCGCCGCGTTCGCCGCCACGATGGGTGCCACACGCCGATCCTGACGGCGCCGGCGCACGAGCAGTCGCGCGTCGGTGAACCAGCGCGTGAGTAAGGGGCGTCCGCCATGGCGGACGCCCCTTACTCATGTGGACCTACGAGATGTGGTCCTCAAGAGACGTGGTCCTACGGAGTGTGGACCTACGGGTCAGCTGCAACCGCTGGTCGAGCCGCAGCCCTCGCAGATGTAGCAGGAACCGGCGCGCTGCATCTTCGTGCCGCAGGAGAAGCACAGCGGGGCGTCGGCCTGGATGCCCAACTGCATCTCCACCAGTTCGGCGCTGGTGTGGGCCTGCTGCGGAGCGGGCTTGGCCGCCTCGACCTCGGCCTCCGGCGTGACGACGGCCTTCAGCTCCTGGGCGCGCGGCGCCGACTGAGCCAGACCCTCGACGTCGAGCTCGTCGTCGGACGGCTCGTACGAGCCCGTCTCCAGGTGACGCTGACGCTCCTCGGCAGAGTGGATGCCGAGCGCGGAGCGCGTCTCGAAGGGCAGGAAGTCCAGCGCCAGGCGGCGGAAGATGTAGTCGACGATCGACTGCGCCATCCGCACGTCCGGGTCGTCGGTCATACCGGCCGGCTCGAAGCGCATGTTGGTGAACTTCGAGACGTACGTCTCCAGCGGCACGCCGTACTGGAGGCCGACGGAGACCGCGATGGAGAAGGCGTCCATCATGCCCGCGAGGGTCGAGCCCTGCTTGGACATCTTCAGGAAGACCTCACCGAGACCGTCGTCCGGGTAGGAGTTGGCGGTCATGTAGCCCTCGGCGCCGCCGACCGTGAAGGAGGTGGTGATGCCGGGACGACCCTTCGGGAGGCGCTTGCGGACCGGGCGGTACTCGACGACCTTCTCGACCGTCTCGCGGATGGCCGCTTCCGTCTTCTCCGTGACGGTGTCCGCCGCGGTCTTGTCCTTCTCCTTGGTCTTGGCGGAGAGGGGCTGGCCGACCTTGCAGTTGTCGCGGTAGATGGCGAGCGCCTTGACGCCCATCTTCCAGGCCTCGAAGTAGACCTCCTCGACGTCCTCGACGGTCGCCGACTCCGGCAGGTTGACCGTCTTGGAGAGGGCGCCCGAGATCCACGGCTGGATCGCGGCCATCATGCGGACGTGGCCCATCGCGGAGATGGAACGCTCGCCCATGGCGCAGTCGAAGACCTCGTAGTGCTCGTGCTTGAGGCCGGGGGCGTCGATCACGTTGCCGTGCTCGGCGATGTGGGCGACGATCGCCTCGATCTGCTCCTCCTGGTAACCCAGGCGGCGCAGGGCCTGCGGGACGGTGCCGTTGACGATCTGCATCGAGCCGCCGCCGACCAGCTTCTTGAACTTGACCAGGGCGAGGTCGGGCTCGAGGCCGGTGGTGTCGCAGGACATCGCCAGACCGATGGTCCCGGTCGGGGCGATGACGGACGCCTGGGCGTTGCGGAAGCCGTTCTTCTCGCCGAGACGCAGAACGTCCTGCCATGCCTCGGTGGCGGCCGCCCAGATCGGCGTGTCCAGGTCGTCCATGCGGACGGACTTGGCGTTCTCGTCGGAGTGCTGCTTCATGACCCGCAGGTGCGGCTGCGCGTTGCGGGCGTAGCCGTCGTAAGGGCCGACGATCGCGGCGAGCTCGGCGGAGCGCTTGTACGACGTACCGGTCATCAGGGAGGTGATGGAGCCGGCCAGGGCACGGCCGCCGTCGGAGTCGTACGCGTGGCCGGTCGCCATGAGCAGGGCACCGAGGTTGGCGTAGCCGATGCCGAGCTGACGGTAGGCGCGGGTGTTCTCGCCGATCTTCTGGGTCGGGAAGTCCGCGAAGCAGATGGAGATGTCCATCGCGGTGATGACGAGCTCGACGACCTTCGCGAAACGCTCGGCGTCGAAGGACTGGTGGCCCTTGCCGTCGTCCTTCAGGAACTTCATCAGGTTCAGCGAGGCGAGGTTGCAGGACGTGTTGTCCAGGTGCATGTACTCGCTGCACGGGTTGGAACCGTTGATGCGGCCGGACTCCGGGCAGGTGTGCCAGTGGTTGATGGTGTCGTCGTACTGGATGCCCGGGTCGGCGCAGGCCCAGGCGGCCTCGGCCATCTTGCGGAAGAGGGCCTTGGCCTCGACCTCCTCGATGACCTCGCCGGTCATGCGGGACGTCAGGGCGAACTTTCCGCCCTCCTGGACAGCCTTCATGAACGTGTCGTTCACGCGGACCGAGTTGTTGGCGTTCTGGTACTGGACGGACGTGATGTCGTCGCCGCCCAGGTCCATGTCGAAGCCCGCGTCGCGCAGGGCGCGGATCTTCTCCTCTTCCTTGACCTTGGTCTCGATGAAGTTCTCGATGTCGGGGTGGTCGACGTCGAGGATGACCATCTTGGCGGCTCGGCGGGTGGCGCCACCGGACTTGATCGTGCCGGCGGAGGCGTCGGCGCCGCGCATGAAGGAGACCGGGCCGGAGGCGTTGCCGCCGGAGGAGAGCAGCTCCTTGGAGGAACGGATCCGGGAGAGGTTCAGGCCGGCGCCCGAGCCGCCCTTGAAGATCATGCCCTCTTCCTTGTACCAGTCGAGGATCGACTCCATGGAGTCGTCGACGGACAGGATGAAGCAGGCGGACACCTGCTGCGGCTGGGGCGTGCCGACGTTGAACCAGACCGGGCTGTTGAAGCTGAAGATCTGGTGCAGGAGCGCGTAGGCCAGCTCGTGCTCGAAGATCTCGGCGTCGGCGGGCGAGGCGAAGTACCTGTGGTCCTCGCCGGCCTTCCGGTACGTCTTCACGATGCGGTCGATGAGCTGCTTCAGGCTCACCTCCCGCTGCGGGGTGCCGACGGCACCGCGGAAGTACTTGCTGGTGACGATGTTGACCGCGTTCACCGACCAGAACTCGGGGAACTCGACGCCACGCTGCTCGAAGTTGACCGAGCCGTCGCGCCAGTTGGTCATGACGACGTCACGACGCTCCCAGGCCACCTCGTCGTAGGGGTGGACTCCGGGAGTGGTGTGGACGCGCTCGACGCGGAGTCCCTTGCCCGCCTTGGTGCCCTTGGCGCGGGAACTCCGTGCCGGACCGCTCGCCGTCTCTGTCATGCCGCCTCCCATGTACGGGCGAAAACGCCCCGAAGTGCCCCGATTGTTCCCGTGGCACGGTGTTCTGTCTTGTGTCGCGGGCATGTCTCGCTCCACCCGCGACAGGTCTCTGTCACTCGCCGCCGTCCGGCCGGGCCCGGGCACCGAAGTCCGGGTCCGGCCCGCCGGTCAGTCGGCGGCGCCTGCGGGCTCGGGGACCTGTGCCGTCCCCGTGGACCCGCGGTCGTTCTCCTGGCTCCCCGCGTCGGCGTCGTCGCCGTCTCCGCCGGGGTGCCCCGTCGCCTCCCTGAGCTCCGCGATCGCGGCCTCGAAGTCCTCGAGCGAGTCGAACGCCCGGTAGACGGAGGCAAATCGCAGATAGGCGACGAGGTCGAGTTCCTGCAACGGGCCGAGTATGGCCAGCCCCACGTCGTGGGTGGTCAGCTCGGCGCTGCCGGTGGCTCGCACCGCCTCCTCGACCCGCTGGCCGAGTTGGGCGAGCGCGTCCTCGGTGACGGGCCGGCCCTGGCAGGCCTTGCGCACACCGTTGATGATCTTGGTTCGGCTGAACGGTTCGGTGACCCCGGACCGCTTCACCACCATGAGCGAACACGTCTCCACGGTCGTGAAACGACGGGAGCAGTCAGGGCACTGGCGGCGCCTGCGGATCGACGTGCCGTCGTCGGTCGTACGACTGTCGACGACGCGGCTGTCGGGATGCCTGCAGAAGGGGCAGTGCATGATCTCCGAACCCTCCTCACAGCAGACTCAATAGCCTCGCGAGGCCCTTCAGGCCCCTCGAAGCAGCCCCCAGCATAGGCGATCGCGGCGGGTCCAAAGACCCGGGGGACCACAACTTGTGGGCTGCTGATGCAATCCAACCACTACATGTGGGGATTGGCTCATACGTACACGCGCTGCGCCCGTGTCGCTCCCGTACGTACAGGCGCCGTACGGCCGTGGCGACACGGTGGACGCGTACACGCACAGCCGTATCGCCCGGGGGCGTGCGGAGATACCGTGGTCGCCGCGAGGAGGAGGCGTGGGACTACCGCACAGATGGGGGACCCGCGCCGTCGAACGGGATGCCGGATGGCAGACTGGAGCGACATCCCTGAGGCTGTCACCACGGCGGTGAAGAGTACAGCAATGGGACCTTTTGTCCGCCAGGCACCGCGATAGCCATACACCCAGACACGCGATACGGGTGAGCAATTCGCGATTTTTCACTCGAACGTGTGTTTGGCGCAACCTTTCGAAAGCTACTACCGTTGTGCAGCAGGGAGACCATCGAGAGGGGCCGACGTGACCACCACCGCCGACAGTGCCGCCATCACTGCCCAGGACCGCCCCCAGGGCCGACCTGAGCCGGTGCACGCGATGAGCGACGCCGCGAATCCAGAGGGGCACAAACGCTCCCTGCCGGGCCGACCTCCTGGCATCCGGGCGGACAGCTCGGGACTCACCGACCGCCAGCGCCGGGTGATCGAGGTCATCCGCGACTCGGTGCAGCGGCGCGGGTACCCGCCGTCGATGCGGGAGATCGGTCAGGCCGTCGGCCTCTCCAGCACCTCCTCCGTCGCGCACCAGCTGATGGCGCTGGAGCGCAAGGGCTTCCTGCGCCGCGACCCGCACCGCCCGCGCGCATACGAGGTGCGCGGCTCCGACCAGGCCGCCTCCGCGCAGCCCACGGACACCGCCGGCAAGCCGGCCGCGTCGTACGTCCCGCTCGTCGGGCGCATCGCCGCCGGTGGCCCGATCCTCGCCGAGGAGTCCGTCGAGGACGTCTTCCCCCTGCCCCGGCAGCTGGTCGGTGACGGCGAGCTGTTCGTCCTGAAGGTCGTCGGCGACTCGATGATCGAGGCCGCCATCTGCGACGGCGACTGGGTCACGGTCCGCCGCCAGCCGGTCGCCGAGAACGGCGACATCGTGGCCGCCATGCTCGACGGCGAGGCCACCGTGAAGCGCTTCAAGCGCGAGGACGGCCACGTCTGGCTCCTCCCGCACAACTCGGCGTACGAGCCGATCCCCGGTGACGACGCGACCATCCTCGGCAAGGTGGTGGCCGTACTGCGTCGCGTCTGAGCGCCATGGCGGGCGGGTGCGCCGTGACAGCGCTCCGCCGACCCGACCGGGCCCCGGAACCTCTGCGCCGGTTCCGGGGCCCCGCGCTGTGCCGAGCGCCAGACCCCGGTGACCGAGAAATGGCTTAGCGCTCAGTCGCCTTCGGTCGCCGTGTCCTCGGCCCTCTCCTTGGCCGTGTCCTTCGCCATCTCCGTCTGCCGTGCCGTCGCGTCGATCGCGGCGAGTGACCTGCGGACCTGGTTGCGGTCCGTGGTGAACCAGAAGTCGGGCATCGACGCCTTGAGATAGCTCCCGTACCGGGCCGTCGCCAGTCGCTGGTCCAGTACGGCGACCACGCCGCGGTCACCCGAAGCCCGTACCAGACGGCCCGCGCCCTGGGCCATCAACAGCGCGGCGTGGGTGGCGGCGACCGCCATGAAGCCGTTGCCGCCGGCCTCTTCCACAGCCTTCTGGCGGGCGCTCATCAAGGGGTCGTCCGGGCGAGGGAACGGGATCTTGTCCATGACGACCAGCTGACAGCTCGGCCCGGGGACATCGACGCCCTGCCAGAGCGACAGCGTGCCGAAGAGGCAGGTCTTCGGATCGGCGGCGAAGTTCTTGATCAGCTCACCGAGCGTCTCCTCGCCCTGGAGCAGAATCGGATACTCCGGAATGCGGGAGCGCAGTTCCTCGGCGGCCAGCTGGGCCGCCCGCATGGAGGAGAAAAGCCCCAGGGTACGGCCGCCTGCCGCCTGGATGAGCTCCGTCAGCTCGTCGAGCATGTCGCCGCGGTCTCCGTCGCGGGCGGGGCGGGACAGGTGCTTGGCGACGTACAGGATGCCCTGCCTGCGGTAGTCGAAGGGCGATCCCACGTCGAAGCCCTTCCACAGGGGGACGTCGTCGCCCTCGGTGCCCTCCGGCGCGAGGCCGAGGGAGGCGCCGACGCCGTTGAAGTCACCGCCCAGCTTCAGGGTCGCGGAGGTCAGGACGACCGAGCGGTCGCTGAAGAGCTTCTCGCGCAGCAGGCCCGCGACGGACATGGGGGCCACCCGCAGCGAGGCGCCGAAGCGGTCGTGCCGCTCGTACCAGACGACGTCCCACTCCGAGCCGTTGGTGATCCGCTCCGCCACGTCGTGCACGGACTCCACCGAGGCCAGTGCCTGCTTGCGGACGGCGTCCTCGTCCTGCACGGACTTGTCGCGGGTCGCGCCGATCGCGGAGATGACCGTACGGCAGGCGTCGCGCAGTGCCATCAGCGCGTAGCCCAGGTCCTCGGGGATCTCCTCGAGGCGGCCCGGCAGCGCCAGCTCCATGAGCCGCTCGAAGCCCTCGGCCGCCGTCTGGAGCTGGTCGGCGGCCTTCTCGTTGACGAGCTTCGCGGCCCGCCGCACCGCACGGTTGACCTGGCCGGGGGTGAGTTCACCGGTGGCGACGCCGGTGACACGGGAGACCAGCTCGTGCGCCTCGTCGACGATCAGCACCTCGTGCTGCGGCAGCACCGGTGCGCCCTCGATGGCGTCGATCGCGAGGAGGGCGTGGTTGGTGACGACGACCTCGGAGAGCTTGGCGCGCTCGCGGGCCATCTCGGCGAAGCACTCGGCGCCGTAGGCGCACTTCGAGGCGCCGAGGCACTCCCTGGAGGACACCGACACCTGCGACCAGGCACGGTCGGAGACACCGGGAGTGAGGTCGTCGCGGTCGCCCGTCTCCGTCTCGTCCGCCCAGTCACGCATCCGCAGCAGGTCCTGACCCAGCTTGCTGGTGGGTGCGGCGGCCTCGAACTGGTCGAAGAGGCCTTCCTCCTCGTCCTGCGGGACGCCCTCGTGGAGCCGGTGCAGGCACAGGTAGTTCGACCTGCCCTTGAGCATCGCGAACTCCGGGCGTCGACGCAGCTGGGGATGGAGTGCGTCGACCGTGCGGGGCAGGTCCCGCTCGACCAGCTGACGCTGGAGGGCCAGGGTCGCGGTGGCCACCACGACCCGCTCCCCGTGGGCCAGGGCGGGCACCAGGTAACCCAGGGACTTGCCGGTGCCGGTGCCGGCCTGGACCAGCAGATGGGAGCCGCCGTCGATGGCTTCCTCTACGGCTTCGGCCATGGCCACCTGGCCGGGACGCTCCGTGCCGCCGACGGCGGTGACGGCGGCGTGCAGGAGTTCGGGGAGTGAGGGCTTCGTCATAGCCCGACCACCCTACGGCCCGGCACTGACAAACGGGCGAGCAAGGCGGGAGTGAGGGACGACAGGCGCGATGCGGGCCGCGGGGACGGAAAGGCCGGTACGTGCTGCGGGGACGATGGGGGCAACCGTACTCCTGGGCGTGTGGCGGGCGGGGCCGGCCGGCGGGTGGTGTGGTGGCACTGCTCAGCCCGTCGGGCCGGGCCGCACGGCGTTACGGCAGTTCGCACGGCGTCCGGTCACGGATCATGAGGGCGGCTCGCTTGGCGGTCAGGTCGACCTCGGCGGAGAACCGGAACCCGGCGCCGAGGAACGCGGCGACGGAGGCTGTGTTGCGGACGTCGGGTTCGGCGAGCACGCGCGTGCAGGCGGGCCGCCTGGCGAGGACGAGGTCGGTGACGGTGTCGATCAGCGTGGTTCCGACACCCTGCCCGCGGTCGGCGGCATCGCCGATCAGGAGGTGGAGGCCGGTGTCGTGCGGCCGGACGGCACAGTACCGGGCCAGCGGGTCGAGGTCGGCCCGGTAGATCTCCCAGTAGCTCATCGGCACACCGTCCAGCACGCCGAGACACGGGAGGCTGCGTCCGTCGCCGGCCAGCTGCGCCCGTACGTGCTCCTCGGTCACGCTCTGTGGTCCGGTCAGTTCCCAGAACGCGGCGACGGCGGGGTCGTTCATCCAACGGCTGATCAGCGGCACGTCCTGTTCGACACGGACCGGCACCAGGTGGAAGACCCCCACGACGGTGACGGCCGGCCCCCATTCCGCGACGTGGTCGAGCAGATCGTCGTTGGTCCGCGTCGTCTCCGTTCCCGCGAGTTCGTGGCCCTCCTTCCGGAAGAGGGCGACGAACTCCTCGGGAAGGTGCAGGTCCAGGGTGTCGTCGGCGCTCGCATCGGTGGAAGCCACGGTGTCGCTCTTTCGGGAGGAGGGGAGGGGAGAGGCGGAGAGACGGGGAGGGCGAGGCGGAGGAGGTCGAAGAGGTCAGCAGCGCGCTCAGCGGCTCAGCGGGTTGGTGATGGTGACGTAGACGGACTGGGTGTCGACCGGGCCGACGAGTTCGTCGAGGCCGTGCAGCCGGGTCAGCAGGTTGGCCTTGCAGCGAAGGACGGGTGAGTCCAGAAGGTGTGCCGGCAGCGGACTGCGCGGCGGATCGGGCCTCGAGACGAGGCCCTGAAGAAAGCTCCGGAAGGCCGCGAGCAGCAGTGACTCGTCGGCGAGGTGCTGGGAACCGAAGGCGCCGATGAGTCCGAACACGTTGTTGATCGCCAGGTAGTAGGCGAAGCGCTCGTCGGTGACATCGTCGGAGACGAACGTGTCGCTGTGCCGGCCGACGCCGGGCAACCGGGCGTCGAGTTCCGCGCGCCGGGACTCGCGGAAGTAGTAGCCCTGGTTGTCGCGGTACCGACCGCCGGCGGGCCAGCCGTCGGTGTCCAGCAGGAGGAGGGTGTTCTGCTGGTGCGCCTCCAGGGCGATCCCGGCGTGGGCGTCCAGCCACAGCACGGGTGCTGCGACGTGGCGGAGATAGCGCAGGAACCACTCGACGGCGACGGCTTCGCGAGGACGGCCGGTCCGCCCGGCGAGTCGTGTGAGGATTTCGGCCAGCCGGGAGCGCGGGACGCTGGTGGTGTGCCGGACGGGACCGTCCACCGGCCCGTGCGGCCACGGCTCGATGAGAGACGCCACGCAGGAGACGTCGTCCGAGGGCCGGAACGGGTTGTGCCGGATGACCACGTCGAGTCCGCGCACGGGCCTGCCGTCCGGTCCGTCGACGGCGAGCCAGGCCGGGTCGCGGACGATGTCGAAGTCCGGGTGGGCGGCCTGCCACTGACGGGACAGGCCGCTGCGCAGCAGACGGTGGACCTCGACCCCTCGGTGGAGCTCCTTACGGAGGTTCTCGCGACGGGAGTTGGTGATGTGCAGGGCCAGCGAGAGCTTGAGCATGGCCGGGGCGCCGGTGCGGTGGACGGTCCGCAGGGACGAGGTGGGATTCCAGGGGGCGCCTCGGACGCCGAGGTCCCTGAGCAGTCCGGCGTCCAGCAGGGCCGCGGTCTGTGGCCGGCGACGTACCTCGCGGAACTGCCAGGGGTGCAGGGGAAGGAGCTCGTAGTCGTCCGGCGGCGCGGGCCCGTCTCCGGCCAGGCGCGCGGTGAGCCGGGGCGCGGTGACCCGGCGGCCGCGTTCGGTCCAGGCCGAGTCGGTGGCGAGGACGGACGGGGCGACGGCCACCCAGTGCAGGGGGAAGGAGCCGCGCAGTTCGGGTGAGTACTGCCGCGCCTCCGCCTCCGTGAGCCCCTCCCGGCTCTTCGGTGTGGGGTGCAGCGGGTGTCCGAGGAGGAGCGCCTGCTCTGCGGCCAGGAAGAGGTCGGAGCCGTCCGAGAGTCCGGAGCCGTGTGAGAGACCGGAGGTGTCCGAGGAAACGGAGGCGTCGGAGGGATCGGAGGTGTCCGAGGAAACGGGTCCGACGGCGGGGCGCTCCCGGTGGCCCTCGCGGTCCCGGAGGTCCTGGAGGCCTTGGAGGTGACGACGGTCCTGGCGGTGGCGGTCCTGGCGGTCCTGGCGGTCCTGGAGGAATACGGCGGTACGGCGGACGGAGTCGGCGACGCGTGCGACGAGGTCGGCCCCGTCGTGCTCCTGGTCGCCGGACGTCTCCCGTACGAGCAGTTCGGCGACCGTGATCGCGTCCACGAGCGGCGCCGAGGCCGGGGCACCGACCAGGCGCGGGAGGCCGAAGCGGTGCCGGCCGGTCGGCGACCAGTAGTGGACGGGAACGGCCAGGGCCGTACCGCCGACCGGGAGCGGCACCCGGAGGACGCCGTCGTCGGGGACGGGCGCGTCCGTCTCTCGTACCCAGCAGCGAAGCAGATTCTCCACGGCGGCGGCCTGAGCAGCCGCACAGGACTCGGGGTGGCCCATGCGGTCGGGCGTGGCTGCCGACGTGCCTACGGGGGCGGGGACGGCCGCGGTTGCCGGTGCGCGCGGCGGCACGGGCCCGGTGAGAGCCGCGGGGGCCGATTCGGGTGCGGGATCGATGTGCAAGACGGTTCCTCGTGACGTGCTGTGGTCTGGGCGCGGAATTCAGGGCGCGGCGCACGCCCCGCGAGGCAGGGCGAGGTCGCCGCGGCTCCGGTCCACCGCCTCCAGCGCGTCGGCGAGTCGGTCCAGGACCGCCGTCGTCTGCTCCTCGGTGACGATCAGCGGCGGCAGCAGGCGTACGACGTTGGCGGACGGGCCCGTGACGTCCACGATCAGCCCGCGACGCAGACATTCCCGTTGGACGGTGGCCGCGAGTTCGGCGGCGGTAGCGGGGCGGACGCCGGCGGCGGGAACGTCGCGCGTACGGTCCGGTGCCGTCAGTTCGATGCCGATCATCAGGCCCCGTCCTCGCACGTCACCGACGCAGCCGAACTCCTCGGCCAGGGAACGCAGTCGGGTCAGCATCCGGCTGCCGAGTGCCGCGGCGTGCTCGGCGAGACGGTGTTCACGGACATGGGCGAGGGTGGCCGCCCCTGCGGCCAGGGCCAGTTGGTTGCCCCGGAAGGCGCCGGTACCGGGCTCCCCCGTGTGCAGGTCGTCGCGGTGTACCACCGCGGCCAGCGGCAGACTGCCGCCGATCGCCTTGGAGAGGACCAGCACGTCGGGGACGACACCGCTGTGCTCGACCGCCCAGAAGGCACCGGTCCGCCCGACGCCCGTCTCGGTCTCGTCGGCGATCAGCGGAACGGACCGTTCGGCCGTGATCCGGCGCATGCGCCGCGTCCAGACGTCCGGCACGGGAAGCACCCCGCTCTCGCTGCGGACCGCGTCCAGGATCACCCCTGCGGGCAGCTCCTTCCCCGACCGGCGATCGTCGAGGACGGACTCGGCCCAGTGGGCGGCGAGTTCGACTCCGCGCTCGCCACCGACGCCGAACGGGCAGTGCCGGTCCTGCGGGTACGGCAGGCACGCGAGCGGCGCTTCTCGGGTGTCACCGGGCTCCGCGCACGCCTCGGCGGTCGCCCCGTGGTGAGCGTCCGTGAAGGCGATCACCCGGGTCCGCCCGGTGGCGGCGCGGACCAGCCGGCCCGCGGTGGCGACGGGATCCGTACCGGCCGGTCCGCAGAACCGCACGCGCGCATGGTGGGCGAGTCCAGGAGGCAGAGTGCGCAGCAACTCGGTGACAAAGGCGTCCTCGACAGGGGTGGTGAGGTTCATGACCTGCAAGGGGGCTCCCGAGTCGAGGACTTTGCGGATCGCCTCCAGCACGACCGGGTGGTTGTGTCCCAGGGCCAGCGTGCCCGCGCCCGAGACGCAGTCGAGGTAACGGCGGCCGTCGGCGCCCTCGATCGTGAGCCCCCGGGCGCGGACGGGTACGACGGGGAGGGCGCGCGCGTAGGTGCGTGCCGAGAACTCCCGCGCCACCTGACGCTTCGGGGCGCTCTCCTGCGAACTCGCACTCTCCCGCGCACTCGCACTCTCCCGCGCGGTGCGCGTCCGCGTGTGTACCTCGCTCGCACGGCCCTTGCCGCCGGTCGGCCCGGCGTTCCCGCTCC
Source organism: Streptomyces marokkonensis (assembly GCF_039539045.1). NCBI lineage: Bacteria > Bacillati > Actinomycetota > Actinomycetes > Kitasatosporales > Streptomycetaceae > Streptomyces > Streptomyces marokkonensis. The sequence goes on along the minus strand of NZ_BAABCQ010000007.1, from coordinate 55,394 downwards.
TGGGCGCAGACCCGTCGAACGCAGACCCCCGGGACGCAGTCCCCCCGTACGCGGATTCCGCCACGGCTCCCTGACCTCCCGCTGTCCAGACGCGACCCGACACGTCGGTCACTCTCGGCGCGGGGGACCGCACCCGGGCAGCAGGCCCCCCACCGCTACCAACAGCGGACCGTTCACCGGGTTACGGGTAGCGTGAAGATCCGTTCCTGGACGGGGTTCGTCGTCCGCTCCGGGGCCGAGGTGTGCCTTCGGGCGCGTCCGGCACAGCCCGGATGTCGCGTGCCAGGTCGGACGGCTGTATCCGAACCGTTGCCGTTCCATCGGAACTCCCCCACAGCGAGCCAATAGTGTGTGGTGCCGTTCCAGTGCAGTTCACAGTAGGGGGAGTTACCAACCATGCGATCCATACGGCCGTCGTTCACCGCGCGCGGGCACAGGCGCGGGCGGCGCAGAACGTCCCCCGTGCCGGTCACCGTGGCGCTCGTCTCGGCGCTCGCGCTCACCGCCACCGCCTGCGAGTCCGGCGACCCGGAGGCGAGTGGCGACGCCTCTGCCTCGGCGTCCGCGGCGGACGGCGGCAACGGCGAGATCCGGATCCCGGACAGCATCAAGGACAAACTGAAGGAACACGGGATCGACGTCGACGAGTGGAAGAACGGCGCCTGGAAGAACTGGAACAAGGACGACTGGCTGCGTGAGGCGCAGGACTTCGTCAACCCGATCATCGAGGACCTGTGGGACCCGGACCGGATGCGGGACGCCGAGGAGCCCGATCAGGAGGTCGACGACAGCGACCTCTCCGGTGACCAGGGCGTCACCGACCCGGAGCCGCAGCCGGTGCAGGCTCAGGCCGTGCCGCCCAAGTACCACGACAGCGCCGCCACTTCGGGCAAGCTGCTCTTCGACTCTCCCGCGGGCTCGATGGTCTGCTCGGCGACCGTCGTGGAGGACCCGGCCAACCCGGGCAAGTCCAACCTGGTGTGGACGGCCGGCCACTGCGTGCACGCGGGCAAGAAGGGCGGCTGGTACCGCAACATCGCGTTCGTGCCGTCGTACAACGACGCCGGCAGGTCGACCGAGGAACTGCAGAACGCCACCAAGGAGGAGGTCGCTCCCTACGGCGTCTGGTGGGGCGACTGGGCCCAGACCTCGGACCAGTGGATCGAGCAGGGCGGCGCGACGGGCGGCGACGGCGCCCCGCACGACTTCGCCGTGATCCACGTGACGCCGGAGAAGGGCAGCGGCGGCAAGTCGCTCGAGGAGACGGTCGGCGCGGCGCTGCCGGTGGACTTCGACGCGCCCGCCGTGCCGGAGATCGAGAGCATGAAGGCGATCGGCTACCCGGCCGCACCGCCGTACGACGGTCAGAAGCTGTTCCAGTGCGAGGACAAGCCCGGGCGGCTGTCGATCAGCGCCTCGGACCCGACGATGTACCGCATCGGCTGCACCATGACCGGCGGTTCGTCCGGCGGTGGCTGGGTCGCGGCCGGGTCCGACGGCAAGCCGGCGCTGGTGTCCAACACCTCGATCGGCCCGGTGACGGCCGGCTGGCTGGCCGGTCCGCGGCTGGGCGAGGAGGCCAAGGGCGTGTTCGACGCGGTGAGCGGCAAGTTCGCCGGCCAGTGATCACGCGCTGAAGGACGGCGCCCGGTTCCGAGGGCGGTGGGGTGCGTCGGGCAAGCCGGGCACCCCATCGCGGGCTCCCTGTCATTCACGCGTTGACGTGCATACGTTGACATCCATACGTTTCAAACGGGGGTCGTTCCACCATGCGTTCCACGCCCACACCCACGCCCACACCCGCGCCCACACCCGCGCCCACACCCGCGCCTGCCGCGCCACGGCACCGGCGGCGCACCGCGCTCGCCGCCACCGGTGTCGTCGCGGCCCTGGCGCTCACGGCGACCGCCTGTGGCGGTTCCGAGAAGGACGAGGCCGATGCCAGGCCCGGCGATGGCGCCTCACAGACCGTCGACGCCGGAGGCACGGGAGGTACCGGCGACGGCGAGGTCCGGCTCCCGGCCGAGCTCGCCGACCGGCTCAAGGAGCACGGCATCGATGTCGACCAGTGGAAGGACGGCGGCTGGAAGGACTGGGACCGGGACAAGTGGCTCAGTGAGGCCAGGGACTTCGTCAACCCGGTGATCGAGGGCCTGTGGAAGCCGGACCGGATGCGGTCCGCGAAGGAGGCCGACAAGACCGTCACGACCAAGGACACCGCCGCTTCCCAGGGCGCCACCGACCCGGAGCCCGCTCCCGTCGAGGCCGTGGCCGAGGAGACGCCGTACCACGAGAACGCCGCCCCGGTCGGCAAGGTCTTCTTCGACTCCCCCGAGGGGTCGATGGTCTGCTCCGGCACCGTCATCAAGGACGTGAACAACCCGGGCAGGTCCAACCTGGTGTGGACGGCGGGTCACTGCGTGCACGCCGGCGGCAGCGGCGGCTGGTACCGCAACATCGCCTTCGTGCCGTCGTACAACGACCTCGGCAGGTCAGAGGCGGAACTGGCGAGCGCGTCGATCACCGAAGTGTCCCCGTACGGCACCTGGTGGGCCGACTGGGCTTCGACCTCGAACGAGTGGATCAAGGGCGGTGCGGACGACGGCGGTGACGGGGCCGCGTACGACTACTCCGTGCTGCATGTGAAGCCGGAGCAGGGCAGCAAGTCTCTGGAGGAGACGGTCGGCGCCGCGCTGGAGGTGGACTTCTCCGCCCCTTCCGCGAGTGAGGTCACCAGTATGGGCGCCTGGGGCTACCCGGCCGCGCCGCCGTACAACGGTCTGGCGATGTTCAAGTGCGTCGACCGGCCCGGCCGGCTGTCGCTGAGCCCGTCACTGCCGACGATGTACCGCATCGGCTGCACCATGACCGGTGGTGCGTCCGGCGGCGGCTGGTTCCGGGTGGTGGACGGCGAGACCAGGCTGGTGTCCAACACCTCGATCGGCCCCCTGGACAACACTTGGCTGGCGGGCCCGCAGCTGGGCCGCGAGGCCGAGGCGATGTACCAGAGCATGAGCAGGACGTACGGCGGTCAGTGACCGCACGGGTATACGGGGCATACGGTGGCCGTGCCTCCCCCCGGCATGCCGAAGGACCGCCCCCGCGATGTGCGGGGGCGGTCCTTCGCCTCTTACGTCAGAGCGCGGGCGCCGGAACGTACGGCGTGAGTTCCGCCGCCAGTTCCTCGTGCACCCGAAGCTTGAGCAGGGTGCCCTCCGGCGTGTGCTCCTCGGAGATGACCTCGCCCTCGTCATGGGCGCGGGCGACCAGCTTGCCGTGGGTGTACGGCACGAGCGCCTCGATCTCGACCGACGGGCGCGGCAGATCGTTGTCGATCAGGGCGAGCAGCTCGTCGATGCCCTTGCCGGTGCGTGCCGAGACGGCGATGGACCGCTTCTCGACCCGCATCAGCCGCTGGAGCACCAGCGGGTCGGCCATGTCGGCCTTGTTGATCACGACGATCTCGGGTACGTCGGTGGCTCCGACGTCCCTGATCACCTCGCGCACGGCGGCCAGCTGCTCCTCCGGGACCGGGTGCGAACCGTCCACCACGTGCAGGATCAGGTCGGAGTCGCCGACCTCCTCCATCGTGGAGCGGAACGCCTCGACCAGGTGGTGCGGCAGGTGCCGGACGAAGCCGACGGTGTCGGCCAGTGTGTACAGGCGGCCGCTCGGTGTCTCGGCCCGGCGCACGGTCGGGTCGAGGGTGGCGAACAGCGCGTTCTCCACCAGCACACCCGCGCCCGTGAGGCGGTTGAGCAGCGAGGACTTGCCCGCGTTGGTGTAGCCCGCGATGGCGACGGACGGCACCTTGTGACGCTTGCGCTCCTGGCGCTTGATCTCGCGGCCGGTCTTCATCTCCGCGATCTCCCGGCGCATCTTCGCCATCTTCTCGCGGATCCGGCGCCGGTCCGTCTCGATCTTGGTCTCACCGGGACCACGAGTGGCCAGGCCGCCGCCCTTGCCGCCGCCCATCTGCCGGGACAGCGACTGGCCCCAGCCGCGCAGCCTCGGCAGCATGTACTGCATCTGCGCGAGCGCGACCTGCGCCTTGCCCTCACGGGACTTGGCGTGCTGGGCGAAAATGTCCAGGATCAGGGCCGTACGGTCGATGACCTTGACCTTGACGACATCCTCGAGGTGGATCAGCTGACCCGGGCTGAGCTCACCGTCGCAGATGACGGTGTCCGCACCCGTGTCGTGAACGACGTCCCGCAGCTCCTCGGCCTTGCCGGAGCCGATGTAGGTGGCCGCGTCGGGCTTGTCACGGCGCTGGACGACGCCGTCGAGCACCAGCGCGCCGGCGGTCTCGGCGAGGGCGGCCAGCTCGGCGAGGGAGTTCTCCGCGTCCCGTACGGTGCCCGAGGTCCAGACGCCGACGAGGACGACCCGCTCCAGACGGAGCTGGCGGTACTCGACCTCGGTGACGTCCTCCAGCTCGGTGGACAGGCCCGCCACCCGGCGCAGCGCCGCGCGGTCGGAGCGGTCGAACTGCTCGCCGTCCCACTTCGGGTCGTTCTCATGGCTCCAGGCGACGTCCTCTTCCATCAGGGCATCGGCCCGGAGGCCCTCGGGATAGGTCTGCTCGAGACGCTTGGTGTCCTTGGAGGGGGAAGAAGAGGAGGTCATTGGATCCTTACGTAGCTGGGAAACGAATCACGCGGCACTGATACCGCGACACTTGGCACAACGCGCGAGCCGCCGGGGAGATTCCCGGGCCTCTGCCGCGCCGTCCGGAAGATGGTCGCACGGCACGGGGCGTCTCGTCACCGGCTTATTCCATGTGCGGCGTCACCGGCTCACACCGTCACCGGCCTGTTCCGGGTGCGCCTTCCCGACGGCGGCCTTCGGCGCCTGGCCGGTCGCCGTCGGCTACCAGTCCGGGTGGCCGGGCATCGGCGGGGTCTTCTCGCCGTACAGCCAGGCCTGGAAGAAGTCGCCCAGGTCACGACCGGAGATCTCGGAGGCGAGCCGGACGAAGTCGGCCGTCGTCGCGGTACCGTCGCGGTGCCGGGAGACCCATTCACGTTCGACGCGCTCGAAGACGGGGCGGCCGATCTCCTGGCGCAGGGCGTAGAGGACGAGAGCCGCGCCGTCGTAGACGTTGGGCCGGAAGATGCTGATCTTGTTGCCGGGGTCGGGCGGCTTCGGCGCGGCCGGCGGTCCGCCCGCCGCGCGCCAGCGGTCGGAGGCACCGTAGGCGGCCTTCATACGCGCCTCCAGGGACTTGTCCGCCCTCTCCTGCGCGTACAGCGCCTCGTACCAGGTTGCGTGTCCCTCGTTGAGCCACAGGTCGGACCAGGTGGCCGGGCCGACGCTGTTGCCGAACCACTGGTGAGCCAGCTCGTGCACCATGATCGACTCGACGTACCACTCCGGGTAGCCGGGTTCGGTGAACAGCTCCCTCTCGAAGAGAGAGAGCGTCTGGGTCTCGAGTTCGAAGCCCGTGGTGGCGTCGGCCATGAGCAGGCCGTACGTCTCGAAGGGGTAGCGCCCGACCCTCTGCTCCATCCAGGCGATCTGTCCAGGGGTCTTCTCCAGCCACGGTTCGAGCGCCGCGCGGTGCTTCGTCGGCACCACGTCCCGGACGGGCAGTCCGTGTGGGCCGGCGCGGTGCAGCACCGTGGAGCGGCCGATGGAGACCTGGGCCAGCTCGGTGGCCATGGGGTGCCCGGTCCGGTACGTCCAGGTGGTGGTTGCGCCGGCACGGTCCACGCCCGTCGGCAGACCGTTCGCGACGGCCGTGAGCCCGTCCGGGGCGGTGACGCGGAAAGTGAACCTGGCCTTGTCGGAGGGGTGGTCGTTGCAGGGGAACACCAGGTGGGCGACATCGGCCTGGTTGGCCATGGCGAGGCCGTCCGCGGTGCGCACCCAGCCCCCTCCGCGGTTCTCGGGGGGCACTGGGTCGCTGCTGTGCCGCACCGTGATCCGTGTCCGCTCCCCCTCGTCGAGCGCGCCCCCCGGAGTGACGACGAGGTCCTCGCCGGCTGTGGCGAAGGCGGCGGGCTCGCCGTCGACCTCGACGGAGTCGACCTTGCCGTGGGCGAAGTCCAGGTTGATCCGTTCCAGGTCGGCCGTGGTCCGGGCGACGATGACGGTGACGGCCTTCAGCGGTTCGCTGTTGCTGCCGGAGTAGGTGAAGGAGAGGTCGTACGCCACTACGTCGTAGCCGGGGTTGCCCAGGTGGGGGAAGAGCCGGTCGCCGACGCCAAGGGGGGCCGGAGGCGCGCTCGCGGCGACGAGGCAGACGGAGACGGCCGAGGCGAGCAGCGCCGCGGCCCTGAGTCGGCGGCGGGCCGGCGCGCGGGTCCGCCGAGCTGGGCTGTGAGGGGTGTGAGGGGTGCGAGGGGTGTGCAGCATTCCCCACGGCTATCAGCGCGGGCGTACGCCGCGGCGACGGCGCGCGCCAGGAGCACCCGAACGGGTACGCCCGGCAGCCGGCGCCCGCCGGAACGGGGTCCGACAGGCGACGCTCTGGGCCGAGGACGGACAGCCGCGGCCCTCGGCGGCCGGTCCGGCTCTCGTGGCCCGCCGGCCCTGCGGTCGGCCCGGTTCCGCCGGCCCGGTACTCGTAGCACGCCGACCGGCGCGCTCAGACTCCCGTGGGTTGCGGCTGTGCCCGGCTCACGTCGTACACCCCGGCCACGTCGCGCATCGCGCGCATGAGGGCGGGCAGCCGGGCCGCGTCCGGGAGCAGGACGGTGTAGGTGTGGCGGACCCGCTGCCGGTCGGGGGGCTCGACGGTCGCGGAGACGATCTCGGCACCTTCGACGGCCATGGCTTCCGTGAGGTCGGCCAGGAGGTGCGGGCGGCCGAACGATTCGGCGAGCAGGGTGACCCGGCACTGGGTGCTCTCCCCCCAGCGCACGCCGACCTCCGCGCGCCCCCCGCTCTTCATGCGAGCCACCACCGCGCACTGAGCGCGGTGCACGGTCACCACTCCCCCGCGTACGGCGAAGCCGGTGATCTCGTCGGGTGGTACGGGGGTGCAGCAACCGGCCAGCCGCACGGTCGCGCCCGGTGGGTCGACGAGGACGTCGGCGGAGGCGGGACGGGCGGCCGGTCCCACGGACGTCGGGCGTGCGGCGAACTTGTCACCCGCGGCGGGCCCGCGGGACGCCTCCTCCGCCTCGGCGGGCGCCGGCTGCGGGTGGGCCGCGAGCCGACGCTGGATGGCGATCCGCGCGGCGGGCGTGTGGGCGTGCTCCAGCCACTCCCTGGAGGGCTCGGAGGCGGGGTCCTGCCCCATCAGGAGATGCACCGTGTCACCGTCCCTCAGCACCGTGCTCATGGTCGCCAGGCGGCCGTTGACCCGGGCGCCCATGCACGCGTGCGCGTCCTCGCCGTACTGGGCGTACGCGGCGTCCACGCAGGTCGCGCCCTCGGGGAGGCCGAGGGTGCCGCCGTCGGGCCGGAAGACGGTGATCTCGCGGTCCTGTGCGAGGTCCTCGCGAAGGGTGGACCAGAAGGTGTCGGGATCGGGGGCGCCCCGCTGCCAGTCGAGCAGCCGGGAGAGCCACCCGGGCCGGGTCGGGTCGGCGCGCTCGCCGTCGCCCGCTGTCTGTTCCTCCGCCGGCGGCGCGTAGGGATTGCCGAGCGCCACGACACCGGCCTCGGCGACCTTGTGCATCTGGTGGGTGCGGATGAGGACCTCGACGACCTGGCCGTCCTGCGCGCGGGCCACCGCGGTGTGCAGCGACTGGTACAGGTTGAACTTGGGTACGGCGATGAAGTCCTTGAACTCCGAGACGACGGGCGTCATACAGGTGTGCAGCTCGCCGAGGACGGCGTAGCAGTCGGCGTCCTCCTGTACGAGCACCAGGAGGCGGCCGAAGTCCGCGCCGCCGAGCGGTCCGCGCTTGCGGGAGACACGGTGCACGGAGACGAAGTGGCGGGGCCGGACGAGGACTTCCGCCGGGATGTCGGCCTCGCGCAGCACCTTGCGCACCTCCTCGGCGACCGCGGCGAGCGGGTCGTCCGCACGGGCGGCGTTCTCGTCGACCAGCTCCCGCGTGTGCTCGTACTCCTCGGGGTGCATCACCGCGAAGACGAGGTCCTCCAGCTCGGACTTGAGCGCCTGTACGCCGAGCCGTTCGGCGAGCGGGATGAGCACGTCCCGGGTGACCTTGGCGATGCGCTCCTGTTTCTCCCGGCGCATGACGCCGAGAGTGCGCATGTTGTGGAGTCGGTCGGCGAGTTTGATCGACATCACGCGGACGTCGTTGCCGGTGGCGAGGAGCATCTTGCGGAAGGTCTCGGGCTCGGCGGCGGCGCCGTAGTCGACCTTCTCCAGCTTGGTGACGCCGTCGACGAGGTAGCGGACCTCCGCACCGAACTGGTCGCCCACCTGGTCGAGTGTCACCTCGGTGTCCTCGACGGTGTCGTGGAGGAGGGACGCGGTGAGCGTGGTGGTCTCCGCGCCGAGTTCGGCGAGGATCAGGGTGACGGCCAGGGGGTGGGTGATGTAGGGCTCGCCGCTCTTGCGCGTCTGGCCGCGGTGCGAGGACTCTGCCAGCACGTAGGCGCGGCGCAGCGGGTCGAGGTCGGCGTCGGGGTGGTGTGCGCGGTGGGCCTCGACGACGTGGCCGATGGCGTCGGGCAGCCTGCCGCGGGCGGCGGAGCCGAGCAGTGCGGCACGGCCCAGGCGGCGCAGGTCGATCCGCGGGCGGGCCTTCCTGCGGGGCGTTGCCGGTGCGACTGCGCCGGTGGCTGCGGGCGTCACAGGGCCTGGGCTCGCTGGATTCACGGCCTCCGCGTTCATGGGCACCTCCGGCTGCACGGACCGGCGGACGGGGTATCCCAGGGCGGACACGGCTCAGGGGATGGTGTCGGTGCCCCGTCCGGGCCGGTGCTTGATGCTATCGAGCCCATCACGTGCGGCCGACCGCCTCTCGCCGAGCGTGAAACGGATCACCCATTCGAGCGATGGCCCGAGAGTTTGGGTTTCGCACTGAGTGTCACGGACTGAGTGCTGTGACCGGGTTGTGGTTCAGGCGAGTACCCCTTCCAGCCATCCGGCGTCGAACTCACCCTCGGCGACGATCACCGCGGGGCCCGTCATCTCGATCTCGCCGTCGAGGCGCTCGGTGATCACCAGGCTGCCGCCGGGCACGTCGACGGTGTACGTCGCCGGGGTACCGGTGACCGACGGGTCCGCGCCGTCCCTGCGGGCGGTGGCGACGGCGACGGCGCACGCCCCGGTTCCGCACGAGCGGGTCTCCCCGGAGCCGCGCTCGTGCACGCGCATCGCGACGTGGTGGGGGCCGCGGTCGACCACGAACTCGACGTTGACGCCGTCCGGATAGGCGGTGGCGGGCTCGTAGGGCGGCGGGGAGTGCAGGTCGCCCGCGTCGGCGAGGTCGGCGACGAAGGCGACCGCGTGCGGGTTGCCCATGTTCACGTTCCGCGCGGGCCAGCTGCGCCCGTCGACGCTCACCACGACATCGCCCTCGGGAAGCAGCGCACGGCCCATGCCGACGGTGATGTCCCCCTCGGCGGAGCCGCTGTCGGAGACCGTCTTGGCGATGTGCACGGTCTTCACGCCTCCGCGGGTGGCGACGGCCAGGTCGCCCTCGGTGACGTACCCGGCGCGCTGGAGGTAGCGCGCGAAGACCCGCACGCCGTTGCCGCACATCTCCGCGACCGAGCCGTCACCGTTGCGGTAGTCCATGAACCACTCCGCCTCGGCAGCCATACCCCTGGCCTCGGGGTGCGCCGCGGACCGCACCACGTGCAGCAGTCCGTCACCGCCGATGCCCGCGCGGCGGTCGCACAGGGCGGCGGCGGCAGCGGGAGGCAGGTCGATGACGTTCTCCGGGTCCGGAACGATCACGAAGTCGTTCTGAGTGCCGTGCCCCTTGAGGAAGGCGATCCGCGTGCTCATTCCTCGATCGTACGGCGTGGGTACGACGGACGACGCGGGGCGGGCACGTGTGTGGACGAGGAGGGCGGGCTCGCACGTGGGCAGGGGGCGGGCTCGGGTCAGGTCGCAGGCGGGCTCGGGTCAGCCGCGCAGGCGGTCCACCCGCCACACGGCCAGGACGACGACGGCGGCAACCGCCAGGACGTAGACGAGGATCATCCGCCAGTCCGCACGGCGTCCCGATCCTCGCTGCGGCAGGCCCGGCCAGGTGTGACCGACCCGGCGGGCGGCCATCATGCCCCAGCCCGCCGCGCAGGAGCAGATCAGCAGCCCCAGCATCGCGATCACGGCACCGCTGTCACCGAAGTCGAAGGCGAGCGGAAAGGCGAACATCAGGGAGCCGACCGCGGCCAGGCAGACGATGGGCGCGAGCTGCCAGATCCGCAGACGTCGCTGTGGACGCAGCTCGACCTCGACCTCGTCCCCGTACATCTCGTCGGGCTCGGGGCCGTCGGCGGCCACGCCCTCCGGCGTCTCGTCGGGGCCGTCGGGACTCAGAGCCCCTCCGTCCGGCTCCGCTCCGTCGTGGCCGGCGGTGCCGTGCTCGGTGCCTGGTGCGGTGTCGCGAGGGCCGGCCTCCATCGCCACGCGCCCTCCCAACTAGGACTCACTCGGTCGATCGAAGCTCGATGATGGCACGCCGCCGAAGGCACGGATGACGGCCGGGGCGTCCCGATGCCATCACGTGATCAGGCTGTAACCGCTCGTTCGACCAACGACAGGGCAAGCCGCGGAAGTTCCGTGCGATCCGCCACAGCTCCACTCAGCCAGTGCACCCGCGGATCGCGCCTGAACCACGAATCCTGACGGCGCGCGAAGCGTTTGGTGGCACGAATGGTCTCGGCCCGCGCCTCGTCGAGCGCGCGCTCGTCGGCGAGCGCCGCGAGGATCTGCTGGTAGCCGAGCGCACGCGACGCCGTGCGCCCCTCGCGCAACCCCTGCGCCTCAAGAGCGCGCACCTCGTCGACCAGACCCGCTTCCCACATCCGGTCGACCCGGCGGGCGATTCGCTCGTTCAGCTCGGGGCGCGCGACGTCGACGCCGATCTGCACGGTGTCGTAGACGGAGTCGTGGCCGGGAAGGTTGGCGGTGAAGGGCCTACCGGTGATCTCGATCACCTCCAGGGCGCGCACGATCCGCCGCCCGTTGCCGGGCAGGATGGCCCGCCCAGCTTCCGGGTCGGCGGCGGCCAGGCGCGCGTGCAGCGCACCCGGGCCCCGCAGTCCCAGTTCCTCTTCCAGCCTGGCCCTGACCTCCGGGTCGGTGCCGGGGAACTCCAGATTGTCGACGGCGCCGCGGACGTAGAGACCGGAGCCGCCGACGAGGATCGGCCAGCGGCCCTCGGCGAGCAGCGCGTCGATCCGATCCCGCGCCAGCCGCTGGTACTCGGCGACGGACGCCGTGACCGTCACGTCCCAGACGTCGAGAAGGTGGTGGGGAACGCCACCGCGCTCCTCGGGCGTCAACTTGGCGGTTCCGATGTCCATCCCACGGTAGAGCTGCATGGAGTCGGCGTTGACGACTTCACCGCCGAGCCGCTGGGCCAGGAAGACGCCCAGATCGGACTTTCCGGCCGCGGTGGGTCCGACTACGGCGATGACGCGGGGGGCGGGGGGTGCGCTGCTCACCGCACCAGTCTCGCAAACCTCTCACCCGGCCCTCGAACGAGTTACGTGACGATGCGGGGCCGGGCTCGTTCCCCGTTGCGAGGTTCCCGCGCTCCGGACCACTGGGGCGGTGGCCCCGGCCACGCAAACGGACGCACCGGATGCCGCGGGATTTCGCCCGCACGAGTAACCTATGGAGTTGATATGGGCGTTTTTGCTCGGCTTTTTCGGAAGTCGAAGTCCACGGAGGAGTCCCCGGCCGCCGAGACGTCGGCCGGCACCCCGGAGGCGGAGTGTGTGGCGGAGGAGAGCGCGGCAGAGGCCGTGAAGACGGCCGACGCCGGCCCCCGGAACACGGTCCAGTCCGCGGAGGCCGCCGAAGCCACCGACTCGGCCGACTCCGCCGACTCCGAGAGCGTCGGCATCCCCAAGCAGCAGTCCGCCGGGGAAGCCGTCGACAACGAGGCCGACAAGGGCGCCCGCACCTGACTGGGCCGTGAGGGAAGGCGAACCATGGGTCTGCTGGACAACTTGAAGGCCAGACTGGGACCGGCGAAGGGCAAGGTCTCCGACCTCGCGCAGCAGCACGAGGGCAAGATCGATCGCGGTCTCGACAAGGTGGCGAGGACTGTCGACGAGAGGACCAAGGGCAAGTACAGCGACCGGATCCAGACGGGTACCGGGAAGGCCAAGGGCGCCATGGACCGCCTCGCCCACAAGGGCGCCGACGGCGTGGACGGAGGCGGCGGCACTCGGGGCGGCACTCCTCCGGCCGGACCGCCTCCGGCCGGACCGCCTCCGGCCGGACCGCCTCCGGCTTCCTGACCCACGGGCCCCGACGCACCGGCGAGTCACCGGCACGACGGCGGACGGTCACGAGCGGCTCAGCTCCGGGCCGTCCGCCGACTCGGCATGCGACCGACGCCGACGTCCCACGGGCGCCCTCTGCCGACGTCTGGGGACCTGCGGCGTCACTCGCCGCTCTGACGCCTCCGGGTATCGGCCCGACTACGACCAGGTGGCCGCGATGTACCCCACCCCGTACGGCGCCTCCTCGTACAGCAGCGCGCCGGCGAGGCCCGTGCCCTCGGCCGCGCCCGCCAGGACCTGCCAGGGCCCCCGACCGGACGCCTTCAGCTCGCGGGCCAGTGCGACGTCCAGGGCCGCGAGAGCCGCCACGTCCGCCGCTCCGAGTGCACGCCCCGCCTCCGCGTCGAAGGGCGCCGCCCGCTCGTCGAGATACCCGGGGGCCTTGAGTGTGCGACAGGCACTGGCGTCTCCCAGCACCAGCATGGCCATCCGCCCATCCCGCTCGGCGAGGTCCCGTCCGATGGCGGCGCAGCGCTCGGCGGGGAGGGACTCCCCCACGCCGATGCCCTCGACGGGAGCGTCGGCCCACCCGGTGCGACCGAGCAGCCAGGCACCCACGGCCAGCCCGTACGGCAGCTCCGCCCGCTCCGACTCGCTCCGCTCCTGCGTACCGCGGTCCGGGCCCAGGCTCACCTCAAGGTCTACGCCGAAGCCGCGGAAGGAACCTCGTGTCCCCTGCGGATAGGCGGCAGGTCCGGCACCGTCGCCCGGGCCGACGACCACGAGCCGGTCGGGCTGGGCGGCGGCGAGCACCCCCAGCGCGTCCGCGCACGCGGCACGCGCGGCGGCCAGCTCGGGCGCGGCACCCGCGGCGACCTCCGGAACGAGGAGCGGCGGGCAGGGACAGACGGCGGCGGCGACAAGCATGATCGGCAGCGTAGCCCCGTGCCCGCGGCCACGGCCGCCCGCCCCGCGGTCAGTCGCAGCCGCAGCCACCCGCCACGGCAGGCTGGGGCTCCGGAGCGCCGATCTTCGGCAGGCCGAGCATCACACCCACGGGCTTGGCCTGCTCGGCCGTGTTGCGCTTATCCCAGGCGTCACCCGCGCGCGTGCGGCGCACGCCGAGCACCTCACCCTCGGCGAGGAGGTGGTGCGGAGCGGCGTAGGTGATCTCGACCGTCACCACGTCCCCCGGGCGGACTTCCTGGCCGGGCTTGGTGAAGTGCACCAGGCGGTTGTCGGGGGCGCGGCCGGAGAGGCGGTGGGTGGCGCCGTCCTTGCGGCCCTCGCCCTCGGCGACCATGAGCTCCAGGGTGCGGCCCACCTGCTTCTTGTTCTCCTCCCAGGAGATCTCCTCCTGGAGGGCGACGAGACGCTCGTAGCGCTCCTGGACGACCGCCTTGGGGATCTGGTCGTCCATCTCCGCGGCCGGGGTGCCGGGCCGCTTGGAGTACTGGAAGGTGTAGGCCTGGGCGAAGCGGGCCTCGCGCACCACGTGCAGGGTCTGCTCGAAGTCCTCCTCGGTCTCGCCGGGGAAGCCCACGATGATGTCGGTCGTGATGGCCGCGTGCGGGATGGCGGCACGCACCTTCTCGATGATGCCCAGGTAGCGGTCCTGGCGATAGGAACGGCGCATCGCCTTCAGCACCGGGTCGGAACCGGACTGGAGGGGCATGTGCAGCTGCGGCATCGCGTTCGGCGTCTCGGCCATGGCGGCGATGACGTCGTCCGTGAAGTCGCGCGGGTGCGGGGAGGTGAAGCGGACGCGCTCCAGGCCGTCGATCGTGCCGCAGGCGCGCAGCAGCTTGCTGAAGGCCTCGCGGTCGCCCATGTCGGAACCGTAGGCGTTGACGTTCTGCCCGAGGAGGGTGATCTCACTGACGCCCTCGGCGACCAGAGCCTCGACCTCGGCGAGGACGTCGCCGGGTCGGCGGTCCTTCTCCTTGCCGCGCAGGGCCGGGACGATGCAGAAGGTGCAGGTGTTGTTGCAGCCGACGGAGATGGAGACCCAGGCCGCGTAGGCGCTCTCGCGCCGGGTGGGCAGCGTGGACGGGAACGCCTCCAGGGACTCGGCGATCTCGACCTGCGCCTCCTCCTGCACGCGGGCGCGCTCCAGCAGGACGGGCAGCTTCCCGATGTTGTGCGTGCCGAAGACGACGTCCACCCACGGCGCCCGCTTCACGATGGTGTCGCGGTCCTTCTGCGCCAGGCAGCCGCCGACCGCGATCTGCATTCCGGGCCGGCTGACCTTCCTCGGGGCGAGGCGGCCGAGGTTGCCGTACAGCTTGTTGTCGGCGTTCTCCCGTACGGCGCAGGTGTTGAAGACGACGACGTCCGCGTCGCCGTCGGCCCCCTCGGGAGCGCGGACGTAGCCCGCGTCCTCCAGCAGACCGGACAATCGCTCGGAGTCGTGGACGTTCATCTGGCACCCGTAGGTGCGTACTTCATAGGTGCGTGTGCCGCCCGCTGACTGACTCCGGTCGATGCTGCTCATGGCAATAAGGGTAGGCGGTCGGCGACGGTGCCCGGGCCGCCTGTGGACAACCGGGATCGAGGCTGGTCAGGGGCGGGTCAGGGCTCGATGAGGCCCGCACGGATCGCGTAGCGGGTGAGTTCCAGGCGGTCGCGGACGCCCAGCTTCTGGAGGAGGTTGGCGCGGTGGCGTTCGACGGTCTTGGCGCTGATGAACAGCAGCTCGCCGATCTCCTTGGAGGTGTGTCCCTCGGCGACGAGCTTGAGGATCTCCTCCTCGCGTTCCGTGATGGGCCGCTCGGGCAGGCCGCCGCCGCCGTGCAGACGGTCCAGGTAGGAGCGGACCAGGGCCCGCTCGGCGCCCGGGTAGATGAACGGCTCGTCCCGTACGGCCGCCCGGCACGCCTCGACCAGGTCGCGGTCGGCGACGGACTTGAGGACGTAGCCGCAGGCCCCGGCCTTGAGCGCCTCGAAGAAGTACTGCTCGTTGTCGTACATGGTCAGGATGAGGATGCGCAGCTCGGGCAGGCGGCGGGAGAGCTCACGGGCCGCCTGGAGGCCGGTCATGCGGGGCATGGCGACGTCCAGGACGGCCAGGTCGACCTCGGTGGCCCGTGCCGCCGCGACGGCCTCGGCCCCGTCCCCGGCCTCCGCGACGACCGTCAGGTCCGGTTCGCCGTCCAGGATGAGGCGTACGCCACGGCGTACGAGGGTGTGGTCGTCGGCGAGCAGGACGCGGATCGGGGGCCGGGCGGACATCAGGGGCGGTCTCCGGTTCGGTCTGAGGACCGGTCCCCAACCGTGTCCCCCGGCGTGTCCTCGGCTCGGTTCGCGGTGCGGTCCCCTGGTGGGGTCGGGACGTGCAGGCGTACGTCGGTGCCCCGTCCGGGGGCGGGTTCGAAATGGATCTCGGCTCCTATCAGCAGGGCCCGTTCGCGCATGCCGTGGATGCCGGCGCCCTCGGAGGCCTCGCCGAGGCCGGTGCCGTTGTCGCGTACGAGCAGTTCGACGCCGCCGGGCAACGGACGGAGGCTGAGCTCCGCGCGGTCGGCGGCGGCGTGGCGGGCGGTGTTGGTCAGGCCCTCCTGGGCGACCCGGTAGATCACGAGTTCCGACTCCGGGGCGAGCGGAGGCAGATCGCCGGGGACTTGGTGGTGGACGGTCAGCCCGTGGTGGGTGAACTCGGCGGCGAGCGAGCGCAGGGCGCTGGCGAGGCCGAGCTCTTCCAGGACACCCGGGCGCAGGCGGCGGGCGATGCGGCGGACCTCGTCGAGGCCGGCCCGGGTGGCCTCCTGCGACAGGGACACCTCCTCGCGCAGCTCCGCGGGTACCCGGTCGGCGACCCGCTTGAGCTGGAGGAGGACTGCGGTGAGGGTCTGGCCCACCTCGTCGTGCAGCTCGCGCGCGATGCGGTGGCGTTCGTCCTCCTGGGCCTGCAGCGCGCGACCGGCGCCCGCGGCGCGTTCGGCCTGGAGCCGGTCCAGCATCGTGTTGTACGTCGCGATCAGCTGCGCCGCCTCGGCCGGTCCGGCAACCTCCGGCCGGGCCCCGGGCACCAGCAGGTCGGCGGTGGCCATGGCGTGGCCGAGCCGGTGCAGCGGGGTGAGTCCCAGGCGCAGGACGACCGCGTTGCCGGCCAGCAGCGCCGCGAGGCCGGCCAGCAGCACCAGGGCCTCACCGACCAGGACGGGCGTCGACACGGTGACCGGTCCCAGCAGGAGTGCGGTGGCGACGACCAGGCCCGCGGCGTTGAGCAGGAAGATCCGCCAGAACAGCGACACGGTCCTCTTCCCGCTCCTCCCGGCTTTCGCGCACGACACCGCCTCGACCAGCCTCGCCGCACGCCGGCGGCTGCGTATATCCGTCACGACACCCATATCGCCACCGTACGTGCGGATGACAGCATGGCGAGGCCGCGAGCACGTCACGCACGTGCGCAGGGCGCAGCAAGAGACGCAGGACGAATGAGGGGAAAACTCGTGTCAGCTCCACGCCTGAGGGCGACGCCGCTGCCGGGTATCGGGGTCCAGTACGACCTGGTGACCCGCGAACACCGCCACCTGTCGGTGGTGGCGCACCGCGACGGCACCCGCACGGTGAACGTGTACCGGGCCGACGACCCCGATTCCTGCGCCCACTCGCTGAGGCTGGCCGGCCCGGAGGCGGGCGCGCTGATCGACGCGCTGAAGCCGTCCCACCACAGCGCGAACCTCCTCTACACCACGGACCTGGGGCTGGTCGCCGAGCGGATCGAGGTGGCCGCGACGTCCCGCTGGAACGGGCGGCTGCTGGGCGAGACGTGCATGCGCACCGAGACCGGCGCGTCGATCGTCGCGGTGCTGCGGCGGGCCGAGGCGATTCCGTCTCCGGCGCCGGACTTCCGTCTGGTGGGTGGTGACACTCTGATCGTCATCGGCACCCGCGAGGGCGTCGACGCGGCCGCGACGATACTCGGGCAGGAGTGAGCCGGTGCACTCCGCGGTTCTGCTGATCGAGTTCGGTTCCATCATTCTGGGGCTCGGACTGCTCGGCCGGTTCGCCGGCCGGTACCGCCTCTCCCCCATCCCGCTGTACCTGCTCGCCGGTCTGGCGTTCGGCGAGGGCGGGCTGCTGCCACTGGGCGCGAGCGAGGAGTTCGTCGCCACCGGCGCCGAGATCGGCGTCATCCTGCTGCTGCTGATGCTGGGTCTCGAATACACGGCCGGTGACCTGGTCACCAACCTCAAGTCCCACTATCCGGCCGGCCTCGTCGACTGCGCGTTCAACGCGGTGCCCGGTGCGGTGGCCGCGCTGCTGATGGGCTGGGGCCCGGTGGCCGCCGTCGTACTGGCGGGAGTGACGTGGATCTCGTCGTCCGGGGTCATCGCCAAGGTGCTCGGAGACCTCGGCCGTGTCGGCAACCGGGAGACCCCGGTGATCCTGAGCGTGCTGGTCCTGGAGGACCTGGCGATGGCGGTGTACCTGCCGATCGTCACGGCTCTGGTCGCCGGGGCCGGGCTGATGACCGGCAGCATCACGCTGGCGGTCGCGCTGGCCGCGGCGGGTCTGGTGCTGTTCGTGGCCGTGCGTTACGGCCGTTTGATCTCGCGGTTCGTCTCCAGCGACGACCCGGAGAAGCTGCTGCTGGTGGTGCTGGGCCTGACGATCCTGGTCGCGGGCGTCGCGCAGCAGCTCCAGGTGTCGGCCGCGGTGGGGGCGTTCCTGGTGGGCATCGCGCTGTCCGGGGAGGTCGCGGAGGGTGCGCACACGCTGCTGAGCCCGCTGCGGGACCTGTTCGCGGCCGTCTTCTTCGTCTTCTTCGGGTTGCACACCGATCCGGCCAGCATTCCGCCGGTCCTGCTGCCCGCGCTCGCGCTGGCGCTGCTCACCGCCGTGACGAAGATCGCCACCGGGTACTGGGCGGCGCGGCGCGCGGGGATCTCCGTCAAGGGCCGATGGCGCACGGGCGGCGCGCTGGTGGCCCGGGGCGAGTTCTCGATCGTCATCGCGGGCCTCGCGGTCTCGGCCGGTATCGAACCGTCCCTGGGTCCGCTGGCCACGGCCTACGTCCTCATCCTGGTCGTCCTCGGTCCCCTCACCGCCCGCTTCACCGAGCCGCTGGCGAGCCGTCTCTTCCGCCACCGCGGCAATCCCGACCGTCCCGCCGGCCTACCCGGCGGGAGTGACGGGAAGGCCGGGACCGACGGGACGCCGCGGACGACGGGGGCGGAGGCTTCGGTGGGCGACTGACCTCGCCCATCGGCCCCGGCACGCAGGTGCCGGGGTTCGTCCTCCTCCGGCCGTGCCGGTGTGGCAACCCGGATACGACGACCCCGGTGCAGCCGTGCGCAGTTCCGCAGGCCCGCACCGGCCCGCGCCCCCGATCCGAACCGCCCGCCCGCCCGCCCGCCCGCGTCAGGTGCCCGACACGTCCTCGGCTTCCGGCGTCCGGGGCGTCCACCCCTGCCTGCGCAGGATGCCCGGCACGTCCGGTGCCTCGTAGTGGTCGCCCTTGAGGACCTTTCCGTCGGCTCTGCGGCTGACCCGCCCGTCGGGTCCCAGCTTGGTCATGTTGGCGCGGTGGACCTCGGCGATCACCGCGTCCAGGTCGATGCCGTGGACGAGGGCCGTGCCGTACGCGACGTAGACCACGTCGGCCAGTTCGTGCGCGAGCCGGTCGAGCGGGCCCGTCACCGACACCTCGGCGGCCTCCGCGGCCTCCTCCGCGAGCAGCTCGCCCCTGTGGGCGGCCAGGTCGGGCGAGACCTCGGTCGGAGCACTGCGGGCGTCCAGCCCGAAGGCGAGATGGAAGGCGCGGACCAGGTCGGCGGGCGAGGAACTCATGCCGACGACTGTAGCGAGCGCCACTGACAACCGGCCCCGGACGCCCGAGCGGCCTCTGTGTGAGCTCGGCCCTGGTCAGCGGTGTTGCGGACTGGCAGGATCGCGCCCATGTCCACGCTGTTCTCCCGTATCGGCAGGCGCCGGGCCGTTCAGGGTGCGGTCGCCGGTGCCGTTACCCTCGGGCTGCTGCTGTGGTGGCTGCTGCCGCTGGGCGAGGAACCGCCGGGCGGGACCATCACCTTCAGCACGGGCACCCGCGCGGGGGTCTACCAGAAGTACGGCGAGCTGCTGCGCGCCGAGCTGCGCAAGGACATGCCCGGCCTGAAGGTGCGGCTGACCACCAGCGCGGGCTCGCAGGAGAACGTCGAGCGTGTGGCGTCCGGGGAGGCCGACTTCACCATCGCGGCGGCCGACGCGGTGGAGACATACAAGATCGCCGACCGTCCCGGCGCCGAGGGGCTGCGCGGTGTGGCCCGTCTCTACGACGACTACGTGCAGCTCGTGGTGCCGAGTGACTCGGACATCCAGACCGTGGCCGACCTGCGCGGCAAGCGGGTGGCCATCGGGCTGCCGAACTCGGGCGTACGGCTGATCGCCACCCGGCTGCTGAAGGCCGTGGGCATCGACCCGGAGAGGGACATCACGCCCCATGCGGACGGGATCGACACCGGACCCGGACGGCTGGGCGACGAGCTCGACGCGTTCTTCTGGTCGGGCGGGGTGCCGACGGACGGGCTCAAGCAGATAGCAAGGACCACCGCCTTCCGGTTCGTCCCGATCGGCGAGGACCTCGTCACCAAACTGCACGAATCCGGCGGTGCCACCCGCTACTACCGCACCACCAACATGCCGGAGTCTGCCTATCCCACCGTGCAGAACGGTTCCGTGGTGCCCACGATGGCGGTGTCCAACCTGCTGATGACGCGCGCGGACTTGGATCCGCGGCTCACCGAGTGGCTGACCAGGACGGTGCTCGACAGTCGCGACGGCATCGGAGCGACCGTCCACTCCGCGCAACTGGTGGACCTGCGTACCGCGATCTACACCGACCCGCTGGAACTGCACGAGGGTGCCCGGCGCTACTACCGGTCGGTCAAGCCGTAGTCCGGAGTGCCACGACGCTGCCCGGGACCGCCGGTCGGTGGTGAGCCCGTGACTGCTACGGCTCCGTCCGCGCGCCCGACCCCGATCCAGCCGCAGCCCCAGTCCCAGCACCAGCACCAGCACCAGCACCAGCCCCAGACATCGGCCCGGATCTCGGCACCGTGACCGTCACTTCGAGGCCGTGCGGCTCGTGGTGGCCGAAGGAGACCGAGCCGTCGCCGGCCGCGAGCAGTGCCCGGCAGATGGACAGGCCGAGGCCGGAGCCGTTGATGTTCTGGTGCCGGCCGCTGCGCCAGAAACGGTCACCCACGCGCGTGAGCTCCTCGTCGGTCAGCCCGGGGCCGTTGTCGGTGACGACGACGGTCGCGGCGTCACCGGTGGAGGCGACCGTGACCCGGACGGTCTCGTCGGCCGGCGTGAACTTCACGGCGTTGTCGATGACGGCGTCCAGGGCGCTGGACAGCGTCACCGGGTCGGCCCAGCCCGTGGTCGGCGGGCAGTCCCCGACCAGCCGCACACCCTTGGCCTCGGCCGTCGGTGACCAGGCCGCCATCCGCTCGGCGGCCACCGCGCCGATGTCGGTGACCTGGAGGTCGGCCCGGCTGTGCTCGGCCAGCGCCAGGTCGAGCAGGTCGTCCAGGACCCGGGCCAGGCGCTTGCCCTCGGTCTGGACGGAGGCGATCTCCTCGTTGCCCTCGGGCAGTTCGAGGGCGAGCAGTTCGATGCGCAGCAGCAGTGCCGCGAGGGGGTTGCGCAGCTGGTGCGAGGCGTCGGCGACGAAGGCACGCTGCTGTTCCAGCACGTCCTCCACGTGGTCCGCCATCTCGTTGAACGACCGGGCCAGGCGTCTGAGCTCCGGCGGCCCCCCGGCCGGCGCGACCCGGGACTTGAGCCGGCCGGTGGCGATGTCGTGGGTCGTGGCGTCCAGGACGCGTACCGGCCTGAGCACCCAGCCGGTCAACCGGAGCGCGGCCCCGACGGCGAGCAGCATCGCGGCGATCTCCCCGGCGCCGACGACCAGCCAGCCGCGCAGGGTGCGCGACCGCATGGAGTCGGTGGGCGAGTCGGTGACCACGACCGCGACCACGTCCCCGTCCCGGATGACCGGCGAGGCGACCACGAGCCGGCCGTCCTCCCAGGGCCACACCTGCTCCGGGTCGTGACTGCGGCGGCTGAGAAGTGCTTCGTCGAAGGAGTCGCGCACCTCGCCCGTCTGGGGCAGGAACCAGGTCGTGGGCGCGTTGGCCATGGGGATGTGGTTGCGGTAGAAGACGCCCGCCTTGATGCCGTAGACCTCGTGGTAACTGGTGAGTTCGGTCTGTAGAGTCTCCAGGCGTTCGTCCGTGCTCGTCCGCCGCGATCCGCCCGGCACGTCCTCGGTGACGAACTGGGCGAGCGCGGCGAAGCGTGCCGTGTCGTCTATGCGGTCGATGACGACCTTCTGCTGTTCCGCGCGGGCACCGCTGATGCCGAGCGGGACACCGAGCGCGAGCAGTACGGCCGCCATCAGGACGATGAGCAGCGGGAGCAGGCGTGTGCTCACCCGGCCCCGCTACGCGGTGGGGGCGACGAGGCGGTAGCCGACGCCGCGGACGGTCTCGATGAGCGTCGGCATGCGCAGCTTGGAGCGCAGGGAGGCGACGTGCACCTCCAGCGTGCGCCCGGTCCCCTCCCAGCTGGTGCGCCACACCTCGCTGATGATCTGCTCCCGACGGAAGACCACTCCCGGACGCTGTGAGAGCAGGGCGAGGAGATCGAACTCCTTGCGGGTGAGTTGGACAACCGAGCCGTCCACACTGACCTGGCGCGTGGACAGCTCGATGTGCACCGCTCCGAGGCGCACCACGGTCCCGGCGCTCCCCGGGGCGTCCTCGTGGACGGTGCGCCTGCTGACGGCGTGGATACGGGCGAGCAGCTCTCCGGTGTCGTAGGGCTTGACCACGTAGTCGTCGGCCCCGAGGTTGAGGCCGTGGATGCGGGAGCGGACGTCGGCGCGGGCGGTGACCATGATGACCGGGGTGCTGGTGCGCTTGCGGATCTTGCCGCAGACCTCGTAGCCGTCCTGGTCGGGCAGGCCGAGGTCGAGCAGAACGACGCCGAAGCAGTCGCTCTCGGGGACGAGCGCCTGGAGTGCCTCCTCGCCGTTGCGCGCGTGGGTGACGTCGAAGCCGTGCCGCGCGAGGATCGCGGACAGAGCGGCGGCTACGTGGTTGTCGTCCTCGACGAGCAGCAGTCTCATCCGGGCCTCCTTCGGTTCATCGGCCGTACTCCTGGCACAGGTAGAAAGACGCGTGCACACGCGCGTCCACCCTGTGCAGTGACGCCGATGGAGGGGGACGGCGTCAAGAGGGTTCCGGTTGCGGCCGCTCGAAGTTATCCGGCCGATATGAGCCCTGCTCACAAGTGCTACGACTCGTGTCCGATTGCTATCGGATCGTGATGCTCAGATTCCCCTCAGATGTAGAGACGCAGGTCGTCCGGCGTTACTACTGTCCTCCGAAACCGAGGAGGACGGAGCCCGAGAGCGATGACCGAAGTATCGGTGGCCAAGGAAGATGTGGCCGCGACCGGCGAACTGGTCGTCCTGAGGAGTGTCAACAAGCACTTCGGCGCGTTGCACGTGCTCCAGGACATCGACCTGACGATCACCCGCGGCGAGGTTGTCGTGGTCATCGGACCCTCCGGGTCCGGTAAGTCCACCCTGTGCCGCACCATCAACCGCCTGGAGACCATCGACTCAGGATCGATCGCGATCGACGGCAAGCCCCTTCCCGCGGAGGGCAAGGAGCTCGCCAGGCTGCGGGCCGACGTCGGCATGGTCTTCCAGTCCTTCAATCTCTTCGCGCACAAGACCGTGCTCGAGAACGTGACCCTGGGCCAGGTCAAGGTCCGCAAGAGCGACGCCAAGGCGGCCGAGGAGAAGGCCCGCGCCCTGCTCGACCGCGTGGGTGTGAGCGCCCAGGCGGACAAGTACCCCGCGCAGCTCTCCGGCGGTCAGCAGCAGCGCGTCGCCATCGCGCGGGCGCTGGCCATGGACCCGAAGGTCATGCTGTTCGACGAGCCGACGTCGGCTCTCGACCCCGAGATGATCAACGAGGTCCTGGAGGTCATGAAGCAGCTCGCCGAGGACGGCATGACCATGATCGTGGTCACGCACGAGATGGGCTTCGCCCGGTCGGCGGCCAACCGCGTGGTGTTCATGGCGGACGGCCGCATCGTCGAAGAGGCCACGCCGGACCAGTTCTTCAGCAATCCGCGCAGTGACCGCGCCAAGGACTTCCTGTCGAAGATCCTGCACCACTGACGCTCCCGGCGCGGCCGCGGCGTACCGCGTCGCCCGCCCTGGCGGCCCGCCCCGGCGGCGGCCGCGTCCGATCGCCTGATCCTCTGATCGTGCGATCACAGCTCGATCGCAACTCGATCACAGCCAAAGGATGTTCACCATGAAGCTCCGCAAGGTCACCGCCGCCTCGGCCGCCGTGTTCGCCCTCGCCCTGACCGCCACCGCGTGCGGTTCCGACGACGGCGGCGACGACAGCGGTTCCTCCGGTGGCGGCGACAAGAAGATCACCATCGGCATCAAGTTCGACCAGCCGGGTCTCGGCCAGAAGACCCCGGACGGCTACGAGGGCTTCGACGTGGACGTCGCCACGTACGTCGCCAAGAAGCTCGGCTACACCGAGGAGCAGATCGAGTGGAAGGAGTCGAAGAGCGCCGACCGCGAGACCATGCTCCAGCGCGGTGACGTCGACTTCATCGCCGCCACGTACTCGATCACCCCGCAGCGCCAGGAGAAGGTCGACTTCGCCGGCCCGTACCTGCTCGCTCACCAGGACGTGCTGCTCCGCGCCGACGACGACAAGATCAAGTCCCCGGAGGACCTGAACGACGCGAAGCTCTGCTCGGTCACCGGCTCGACGTCGGCCCAGAACGTCAAGGAGAAGCTGGCGCCCAAGGCGCAGTTGCAGCCCTACCCGACGTACTCGGCCTGCCTGCCCGGTCTGCAGAACGGCGCCATCGACGCGCTGACCACCGATGACTCGATCCTCGCCGGTTACGCCTCCCAGAAGCAGTTCGAGGGCAAGTTCAAGCTCGGCGGCTTCAAGCTGACGAACGAGAACTACGGCATCGGCGTCAAGAAGGGCAGCGACCTCAAGGACAAGATCAACACGGCTCTTGAGGAGATGGTCTCCGACAAGTCCTGGGACAAGGCCGTGAAGGACAACTTCGGCCCGGCCAACTACAAGAACGAGCCGGCGCCGAAGATCGGCGACATCAAGAGCTGAAGCCGGGCCTGACAGGGTGCGCCGTCCTCCGGAAGGGACGGCGCACCGGGGCGGGCATCCCTACACGCGGAAGCGCGGGAGATCGTGTTCGACTTTCTTAAGGATTACGACCTGCTGGGAGCCTTCTGGACGACGGTGCAGCTTGCTGTGCTGTCGGCCGTCGGCTCCCTGATCTGGGGCACCGCACTGGCAGCCATGCGGGTCGGCCCGGTGCCGCTGATGCGCGGCTTCGGGACCGCGTACGTGAACACCGTGCGGAACATCCCGCTGACCGTCATCATCCTGTTCACGTCGCTGGGCCTGAACCAGACGTTGGGAGTGTCCCTCGGCGCGGACACCGTCGAGACGATCAACTTCCGGCTCGCCGTGCTCGGTCTGATTCTCTACACCTCGTCCTTCGTCTGCGAGGCGCTGCGCTCCGGCATCAACACGGTGCCGGTCGGGCAGGCGGAGGCGGCCCGGGCGATCGGGCTCAGTTTCGGCCAGGTGCTGCGGCACGTGGTGCTGCCGCAGGCGTTTCGTTCCTCCGTCGTCCCCCTGGCGAACGTGTTGATCGCGCTCATCAAGAACACCACGGTGGCCGCGGCCATCGGTGTCGCCGAGGCGGCCCTCCTGATGAAGGAGATGATCGAGAACGAGGCACAGCTGCTGCTGATCTCCTCGGTCATCGCCTTCGGTTTCGTGGTTCTGACGCTGCCGACCGGCCTGATTCTCAGCTGGGTGGGCAAGAAGGTGGCGGTGAAGCGATGAGTTCCGTTCTCTACGACGCCCAGGGCCCCCGCGCGAAGCGGCGCAACATCGTCTTCACGGTGGTCTTCGTGGCGGCCCTCACGGCCCTGCTGTGGTGGGTGTTCAGCACCCTCGACGAAAAGGGCCAGCTCGAGTGGGCCCTGTGGAAGCCGTTCTTCTCCGGCTCCGAGGCCTGGTCCACCTACATCTGGCCGGGCCTGCAGAACACCCTGAAGGCAGCCGCCCTCGCGGTGGTCATCGCGCTGCCGCTCGGCGCGGTCCTCGGCATCGCCCGGCTGTCGGACCACGTGTGGGTACGGGTGCCGGCCTCGATCGTGGTCGAGTTCTTCCGGTCCATCCCCGTGCTGGTCCTGATGATCTTCGGCCTCGCCCTGTTCGCCGAGTACACCAACGTCAGCTCGGACGACCGCCCGCTGTACGCGGTGGTCACAGGACTCGTGCTGTACAACGCCTCGGTCCTCGCGGAGATCGTCCGGGCGGGCATCCTGGCCCTGCCCAAGGGCCAGTCCGAGGCGGCGATGGCGATCGGCCTTCGCAAGGGCCAGGTGATGCGGACCATCCTGCTGCCGCAGGCGGTCACCACGATGCTGCCGGCCATCGTCAGCCAGCTCGTCGTCATCCTGAAGGACACCGCGCTCGGTGGTGCCGTTCTCACCTTCCCCGAACTGCTCGCGTCGGCCAACACGATGAGCGCCTACTACGGCGCCAACGTCATCGCCAGCTTCACCGTGGTCGCCGTGATCTTCATCGCGCTCAACTTCCTCCTCACGAGTTTCGCGAGCTGGCTGGAGCGCCGGCTCCGGCGGGCGAAGAAGTCGACCGGTGCGGTACTCAAGGCGGACGACACCCCGGCGAACACGGGAGCAGCAGTCTGACACTCGGTCAACTCGTATGACCATCGACGGAGGTCGTGGCGTGATCGCCACGGCCTCCGTCGCTTGACGCGGACAGCGGCAGTAGGTTGCATACGTTCTGTGACCGTGCACCCTGCTCCAACGTCCTGTTCACCTGCGTCCCCCGGGACACCGACACGGGCAGGGGGCTCCGCACCGTGGACCCGGTGATCATCACGGGAGCGGGGCCCGTCGGGCTCACGCTCGCCCTGGCACTGGCGCGGCAGGAGGTGCCCTGCGTCGTCCTCGACGAAGGGCCGGGCAAGGACGAACCCCGCCCCGCCCGCACCGTCGTCCTGCGCGAGGACGCCGTCGCCCTCGTCGAGCGGCTGACCGGCACACCACTGGCGGGGCTGGGTCTGCGTTGGGCCGGATGGCGGTCGATGCGGCGCAAGCAGGTGACAGCGAAGGTCGGGTTCGGCGACACGGCCCCGGCGCCACTGCACATCGCGCAGCACGAGCTGACCCGGGTCCTGCGCACGGCGCTCGCCCGCGAGCCGCTCGTCAGGATCTCGGTCGACAGCCGCCTGGACGGGATCGAGCAGGAGGCCTCCGGCGTCACGGCCCACACCCGCGGTCCCGGCGGGACCTGGTGGCGGGGCAGCTATCTGGTCGGCTGCGACGGCCCCCGCTCGACCGTCCGCAAGCTCCAGGACATCCGCTTCCCCGGCCGTACGGGGGTGGAACGGTACGCCGTCGCCGCACTGCGTACGGAACTCCCGTGGGCCGACGAGGCGTTGCTCCACCGGATGCCGCCATGGCGTACGTCCGGTCCGTCGGCCGGCGAGATCGTCGGCCGCCCCCTGTTGAACGGCGTGTGGCGCCTCGACTGGCTGCTGCCCCCCGGCAAGGACCTGGTCACGCCCGAAATGCTGGTGAACCGGGTCCGCGAGACACTCACCGGCTGGGCCGGCGGGCCGCCCCCGTCGTACGAACTCCTCGACACCGGCGTCCACACGGTCCACCACCGGCTGGCCCGCCGCTGGCGGGTGGGCCGCGTACTCCTCGCCGGCGACGCCGCCCACCTGCTGGGCGCGCTGGGCACACAGGGATTCGAGGAAGGGCTGCTGGACGCGGACAACCTCGCCTGGAAGCTGGCCCTGGCCTGGCACCACGGGCCACGCGACGCACTGCTCGACAGCTACCAGCAGGAGCGGCGCACGGCGATCGCCGCACGACTGCGCGCCGCCGACCAGGTACTGCCGCTGCTGCGCGGCGGCGGAGGACTGCGTACCTACATCCCCGGCTCCACCCGCGGCAACGACACACTGCTGGCGGACGGTCACCTGGGGCGCGGAGCGCTCGGTGCGCCGGGGGCGTACGCCGACTCACCGCTCGCGCCCGGGCAGCTCGCCGGGGAGGTGCCCGTCGCCACTCCCCACGGAGCGCCCGTCACCGACGTGCGGGTGACAGCGGAGGACGGCACGTTCGTACAGCTGCGCGACCGGCTCGGACGCGGAGCGCTGCTGGTGCTGCTGGTCGCCCCGGGTACGGGTGTCTGGGACCGCAAGCACTGGGTGACCGCCGGGATCATGCCCCGGCTGGCGGCGGCGGTGACGGCGCTGCCCCACCACGCCGAACTGCTGGTCGCCGAGGCCTACCCGGGTGCCGCGGCGCACACGGTGTTGTTGGTACGGCCCGACGGTCACCTGGTCACGGCGCTGAACGGGGTGCGCCCAGCCGACCTGTACGCGGCGGCGGAGGCGGTGCTGGGCGGGGCGAGGGCGGGGAGCACGCCGGGCGCGGAGGCCGCAGAGGCCAAGGAGAGGGAGGCGGGAGCGGGAGCCGCAGCCGGCTCCCGCTGACCGGCGGTTCCGAGTGCCCGGCCGTTCCGAGTGCCCGGCCGTGACGGATGGTCGACAGCCCGGACGACCGGCCCGTCCCGGGTGATCGGCAGCCCGGGTGGTCGCCGGTGGCTCGTAGTCGAGGCCGCGCGGGGCGGAAGAGATCTGACTCGTGGAGGGTCGGGCGGCGCCGGCTCGGACTCGGCGGCGAGGGAGTACGGCAACGGAGTAGTACGGCGACCGGCTCCCCGGCACCTCGGCCGGGTCTCGGCGCTGGGTCAGAATTCCTCGTCGCCGAGGAACTCCGTGTCCTCCCCCTCCTCTTCCAGTGCCCGCCGGACCACCCGTAGGGCCATGCCTTCGGGGTAGCCCTTACGGGCCAGCATGCCCGCGAGGCGGCGCAGCCTCTTGTCGCGGTCGAGGCCACGGGTGGTGCGCAGCTTGCGGGCAACCAGCTCGCGTGCGGTCTCCTCCTCCTGGTCGGAGTCCAACTGCGAGACTGCCTCGTCGATGAGTGTGGCGTCGACGCCCTTGGTCCGCAGCTCGCGGGCGAGGGCGCGCCGGGCCAGCCCGCGGCCGTGGTGCCGGGACTCGACCCAGGCTTCTGCGAAGGCGCCGTCGTTGATCAGGCCGACCTCCTCGAACCTGGACAGCACTTCCTCAGCGGCCTCGTCGGGAATTTCCCGCTTGCGCAGGGCGTCGGCGAGTTGCTTGCGGGTGCGCGGGGTCCCGGTGAGCAGGCGAAGGCAGATCGCCCGTGCCTGCTCGACCGGGTCCCGCGGAGGCTCCCCCTTCTCGGCCCTCGACGAGGAAGTGGCACCTCCGTCCTCGGTGGACGGCTCCGCACGCTCGCGCCGCCGGCGTCCGCGCCCGCCGCCGCCCGTTCCGCCGCCGCCCGTCACCCGGCGGGGTCCGCCCCCGTGGCGGACCCCGCCGACTCCGTGGCGCGCCCCGCCGTCACCGGGTACGCCCGAGTCGTACGGGACGTCGGCGCCGTACGGTTCGAAGCCATCCGCAGCCGGGCCGTCCGCGGCGACGGACAGGTCCGTCCCGTCCGCAGCCGCCACTACCCCGTACGCGGCGTCCTCCGTCCCGGCGGAGCCGACGGCGCCCGGTCTCCCTCGCTCGCGCTCCCGCGAGGCGTTGTCCGGGTAGGCGTACTCGGCCCAGTCGGTTCGTCGTGTCACGGGTCAGCTCTTGGCTGCCGCGGCCTTGGACTTGGTGGCCTTGGCGGTCGCGGGGGCGGGCACTGCGGGTGCGGCGTCGGCCGGGGCGGCGGAGGCGGCGTCCGTGCCCGGCTCGGTGGCCGGCTCCTCGGGACGTACGCCGACGCCCAGCTTGTCCTTGATCTTCTTCTCGATCTCGTTGGCCAGGTCGGGGTTGTCCTTCAGGAAGTTGCGCGAGTTCTCCTTGCCCTGGCCGAGCTGGTCGCCCTCGTACGTGTACCAGGCGCCGGCCTTGCGGACGAAGCCGTGCTCCACGCCCA
Organism: Streptomyces marokkonensis; assembly: GCF_039539045.1. Classification (NCBI taxonomy): domain Bacteria; kingdom Bacillati; phylum Actinomycetota; class Actinomycetes; order Kitasatosporales; family Streptomycetaceae; genus Streptomyces; species Streptomyces marokkonensis. The sequence goes on along the minus strand of NZ_BAABCQ010000007.1, from coordinate 25,957 downwards.
TGTCGATCAGGCCGCCCTCGCGGCTGATGCCCTGACCGTAGAGGATGTCGAACTCGGCCTGCTTGAACGGCGGCGCGACCTTGTTCTTGACGACCTTGACGCGGGTGCGGTTGCCGACCGCGTCGGTGCCGTCCTTCAGCGTCTCGATGCGTCGGATGTCGAGTCGCACCGAGGCGTAGAACTTCAGGGCCCGGCCACCGGTCGTGGTCTCGGGAGAACCGAACATCACGCCGATCTTCTCGCGGAGCTGGTTGATGAAGATCGCGGTGGTCTTGGACTGGTTGAGGGCGCTGGTGATCTTCCGCAGGGCCTGGCTCATCAGACGGGCCTGCAGACCGACATGGCTGTCACCCATCTCGCCCTCGATCTCCGCGCGCGGCACGAGGGCTGCGACGGAGTCGATGACGATGAGGTCGAGGGCGCCGGAGCGGACCAGCATGTCCACGATCTCCAGGGCCTGCTCACCGTTGTCCGGCTGGGACAGGATCAGGTTGTCGATGTCGACGCCGAGCTTCTGCGCGTACTCGGGGTCGAGGGCGTGCTCCGCGTCCACGAACGCGACCTGGCCACCGGCCTTCTGCGCGTTCGCCACTGCGTGCAGGGTCAGGGTCGTCTTGCCCGAGGACTCGGGGCCGTAGACCTCGATGACGCGGCCGCGCGGCAGGCCGCCGACACCGAGGGCCACGTCGAGCGCGGTCGACCCGGTCGGGATGACCTCGATGGGCTCCCTCGACCGGTCACCCATGCGCATGACCGCGCCCTTGCCGAACTGTCGTTCAATCTGTGCGAGCGCGGCGTCCAGGGCCTTCTCGCGGTCGGTTCCTGCCATGGGTTCCACCCGGTTTGCTTGATTCGATCGCTTCACGTCAAAGACGCTAATGCCTGCCACTGACAATCCACCCTGATGCGGGTCCGTCCTGTGGATAACTCGGTCTTCTTTCCGTACAAACCCAGTCGAATCACCCGTCACGAGCCTCGCCAGAGCCTCCATAAGAATGGATGTTCGATTTTTGTGTCAAGCGCATCACGAGCACCTACGAGCGTACGTCTGCCGGGCCGGCGGCCAGGTGGCTAGAGTGCGGACGCGACGTGGAGGAGGGGGACACCATGGCCCAGGTCAGCATCAGTCTCGACGCGGAACTGGTGGTGGAGGTGATGGTCCTGGCGGGCATCGGCACGCCCCAGGACGCCGTCGAGGCGGTGGTGCGGGACTACATCGCCCGCGGCCACCGCACGGAGACCCGTACCGAGTCCAAGGACCGGAACCTGCGGGAGGTCGACGCCAAGCCGCAGGAGCCGCAGGCCTGATCCCCCGCGCCCGCGAAGCCACACCCGTCGCCCGGGCTCCGCACCGCCCGGCCGCTCTCCCGTACCGCGCCGGACCGGCCCCTTACTGAACGCGGCCCCTCACGAGGAGCCGCCGTCTCCGGCCCCCTCCGTCCCGGGGCTCCCGGGCTCCGGCCGCCGGGCCCACAGTTTCCGCAGGCGAGTGGGGGCCCCGGGACCCGGCCGGCGATTCCGGCGTCCGTGGACGCGCGGATCGTCCGCGACGTCGTAACGCTTGACGTACGCCCCGAGGAACGCCTGCAGCGTGGCGATCGCCGGGATGGCGATCAGCGCGCCGACGGCACCGAGCAGGGCGGCGCCCGCGACGACCGAGCCGAAGGCGACCGCCGGGTGGATGTCCACGGTCTTGGACGTCAGCTTGGGCTGCAGTACGTAGTTCTCGAACTGCTGGTAGACCACAACGAAGATCAGTACCCACATCGCGTACCACGGGTTGACCGTGAAGGCGATCAGCATGGGCAGAGCGCCCGCGAGATAGGTGCCGATGGTAGGGATGAACTGCGACACCAGGCCCACCCACACGGCGAGCGCAGGGGCGTATGGCACCCCCAGGACCTCCAGCAGGATGTAGTGCGCGATGCCGGAGATCAGCGCCATGAGACCGCGCGAATACAGGTAGCCGCCGGTCTTGTCCACGGCGATCTCCCACGCGCGCAGTACCTCGGCCTGCCGGGCGGGCGGCAGGACGGAGCAGAGCGCGCGCCGCAGCCTGGGACCGTCGGCGGCGAAGTAGAAGGAGAACAGCAGGACCGTCAGCAGCTGGAAGAGGCCGCCGAGCACCTGGGCCGACACGTCCAGGACGCCCGTGGCGCTGTTCTGCACGTAGTTGCGCAGCCAGTCGGAGCGGAGCAGGCCTTCCTGGATGTCGACCCGTCTCAGCTCGGTGTGGAAGTGGCCGTTGACCCAGTTGATGACGGAGTCGAGGTACTCCGGGAAGTCCTCGACCATCTTGACGATCTGGCCCGCGAGCATGGAACCGAGCAGCGTGACGAACCCCGCGGTGGCGATCAGCACGGCGAGGAAGACGAGGAAGGTGGCCAGCCCGCGGCGCATGCCGCGCCCGGCCATCCAGCTCACCGCGGGTTCGATGGCGAGCGCCAGGAAGAACGCGATGAGGACGTTGATCAGCAGGCCGGTGAGTTCGTGGAAGGCCCAGCTGCCCAACTGGAAGACTGCGATGAGCGACAGGGCCAGCACCATGGCGCGCGGAAGCCAGCGCGGCATGCGTGCGCCCGGCCCGGCGGTGCCGCCGACCGGGGGGTCGGTGGGCGGCGTAGTACCGGCCGGGGATGCGTGCCGGGTCGCCTGCCCGGTCTCGTCAGTGGGTGCCACGGACCAAGTTTCGCCCACGACACCGGCGGCGGAGTCCCACCCGTGATCTTCGTGACGCATCAGCGCTGATCCTGCGGCCGTTCGTCACCGGTCAGCGCTGTTCCTGCGGCACGTTCATGACGGTGCAGACCACCCGCCACACGTCCTTGGCGTCCCAGCCGGCGTCCAGCGCCTCGTGCACCGTACGTCCGCCCAGCTCCGCCATCACGTGATCGCGCGCGAAGGTGTCGGCGTAGCCCGGACCGAAATGATCCGCCATCCGCTCCCAGAAGACCGTCAACCGCATGACTCCAGTATCCCGCCCCTGAGAGTGGGCCCTGCGCCGGGACCGGGTGCCGGGGCCGCCTTCCGCCCTACCGTCTGACCCATGGCCGAAACCGGAGCTTCCCCACTCCCCCCGACGCCCCCGACTCCTCCGGCACGCTCACCGCTCGCGCGGGCGGAGCATTTCGTCTGGCTCACCGCGCGCGTACTGGAGCAGCGCCTCTTCGCGTACCACTTCCGCGGCGGCGGCGCCGGTCCGGTGGAGACCGCGCTGGACGCCTACCGCAACGAGGACGGCGGATACGGTCACGCGCTCGAGCCCGGTCTGCGCGGTCCGGTCAGCCGGCCACTGCACACCGCGCACGCCCTGCGCGTCCTGGACGCCGTCGGGGGCTGTGGTGGACAGCGCGTGGAGCGGATGTGCCGCTACCTGACCTCGGTGTCCACTCCGGACGGTGCCCTGCCCGCGGCCCACCCCAGCCTGCGCGGGTATCCGGCCGCCCCCTTCGTACCGGTCGTCGACGATCCGCCCGGCGAGCTGCTCGTCACGGGCCCGGTGGTCGGCCTGCTGCACCGTAACGAGGTCTGGCACGCCTGGCTCTTCCGGGCCACGGACTTCTGCTGGCAGGCGGCCGAGTCGCTGAGAAGTTCGCACCCGTACGAGGTCGAGGCCGCCGTGGCCTTCCTGGACACCGCCCCCGACCGTCCGCGCGCGGAGGCGGCGTCCGACCGGCTGGGCCGACTGGTGCGCGAACAGGGCCTCGCGGTCCTCGACCCGGACGACCTCGACGCGTGTCCGGTCCCCCCGGGCCACGCCCGCAGTGCGCACCGCTTCCCGCACGACTACGCGAGGAACCCGCACTCACTCGCACGCGCGTGGTTCACGGACGGCGAGATGGCCCGCTCGCTCGACTTCCTCGCGGCGGAGCAGGGGGAGGACGGCGGCTGGCCCGTCCGCGACCGTCACTGGGTACCCGCCGCCACGCTGGAGGCCCGTCCCGGGGTGACGCTGGAGGCCCTGCGCACGCTCCGCGCGTACGGCCGCTCCTTCGACTGACTGACCCGGCCCGCCCGCCCATGCCCCGTATGCCTGCGGTGGCCGGCCAGGTGTGGCGCGGCATGCCGTAGGCGGGCCGGAAGCCGCGGAACAGCGCGAACGGGCTGCTCCCGAGCTCCCCGGCGAGCCGCTACTCAAGCCACGGCCCGGCATTCGCGCAGCTCAGGCCGATTGTCAGTGCCCGGGTGCACGATGGATCCATGGTCAGCTCCGCACACCGAGCCCTGGACGGCTTCTCCCCCGCGACCCGCGACTGGTTCACGGGGGCCTTCTCCGCGCCCACCGCCGCCCAGGCCGGCGCGTGGCAGGCCATCTCGGAGGGCTCGGACGTGCTGGTGGTCGCCCCGACCGGCTCCGGCAAGACGCTGGCCGCCTTCCTCGCCGCCCTGGACCAGTTGGCGTCGGCGCCCCCGCCCGCCGATCCCAAGAAGCGCTGCCGCGTCCTGTATGTCTCCCCGCTCAAGGCCCTGGCCGTCGACGTCGAGCGCAATCTCCGCAGCCCGCTGACCGGCATCCGCCAGGAGTCCGTACGCCTCGGTCTGCCCGAGCCCGAGGTCAAGGTCGGCATCCGTTCGGGTGACACTCCGGCCGCCGAGCGCCGTGCCCTGTCCACCCGCCCGCCGGACATCCTGATCACCACCCCGGAATCCCTGTTCCTGATGCTGACCTCGGCCACGCGCGAAGCGCTGACCGGCATCGAGACGGTGATCCTGGACGAGGTGCACGCGGTCGCGGGCACCAAGCGCGGCGCCCATCTCGCGCTCACCCTGGAGCGGCTGGACGAGCTGCTCCCGAAGCCGGCCCGCCGCATCGGCCTCTCGGCGACGGTCCGCCCGGTGGACGAGGTCGCCCGGTTCCTCGCGCCGCGCGGGAAGGTGCAGATCGTCCAGCCGGACTCGGGGAAGGAGTTCGACCTGTCCGTCGTCGTCCCGGTGGAGGACCTGGGCGAGCTGGGCGGCTCCCCGGTCGCGGACGGCAACGAGGGCGCCGAGCGGCCGTCGATCTGGCCGCACGTCGAGGAGCGGATCACCGACCTCGTCCAGTCGCACCGCTCCACGATCGTCTTCGCCAACTCCCGCCGCCTGGCCGAGCGCCTGTGCAACAGGCTCAACGAGATCGCGTACGAACGGGCGACCGGCGAGCCCCTGGACGAGCACCACTCCCCCGCCGAACTCATGGGCGGCTCGGGGGCCGCGCAGGGCGCCCCGCCCGTGATCGCCCGCGCCCACCACGGCTCGGTCTCCAAGGAGCAGCGCGCCCTCGTCGAGGAAGACCTCAAGGCGGGCCGCCTGCCCGCGGTGGTCGCCACCTCCAGCCTGGAACTGGGCATCGACATGGGCGCCGTCGATCTCGTGGTCCAGGTAGAGTCACCGCCCTCCGTCGCTTCCGGCCTCCAGCGCGTCGGCCGCGCGGGGCACCAGGTCGGCGCCGTGTCCACGGGCGTCGTCTTCCCCAAGTACCGCGGCGACCTGGTGCAGGCCGCCGTCGTCACGGAGCGGATGCGCAGCGGCGCCATCGAGGCGCTCAGAGTCCCGGCCAACCCGCTGGACGTGCTGGCGCAGCAGCTCGTGGCGATGACGGCGCTGGACACCTGGCAGGTCGACGACCTGCTCGCCACCGTCCGCCGTGCCGCCCCCTTCGCATCGCTGCCGGAGTCGGCTTTCACCGCCGTCCTGGACATGCTCGCGGGCCGCTACCCGTCCGACGCCTTCGCCGAGCTGCGCCCGCGCGTGGTGTGGGACCGGGTCGCGGGGACGGTCACCGGCCGCCCGGGCGCGCAGCGCCTCGCCGTCACCTCCGGCGGCACCATCCCCGACCGCGGGCTCTTCGGGGTCTTCCTCGCCGGGGCCGATCCGAAGAAGGGCGGCGGCCGGGTCGGCGAACTGGACGAGGAGATGGTCTACGAGTCCCGTATCGGGGACGTCTTCACGCTCGGCACCAGCTCCTGGCGGATCGAGGACATCACGCGCGACCGGGTCCTGGTCTCCCCCGCTCCGGGCGTGCCGGGCCGGCTGCCGTTCTGGAAGGGCGACCAGCTGGGCCGCCCCCTGGAGCTGGGCCGCGCACTGGGCGCGTTCCTGCGCGAGGTCGGTTCCCTCTCCGCGGAGGACGCCCGGCTGCGCCTGGTCACCGCGGGCCTGGACGCCTGGGCCGCGGACAACGTCCTGGGCTACCTCGACGAGCAACGCGAGGCCTGCGGCCACGTCCCCGACGACCGCACCATCGTCGTCGAGCGCTTCCGGGACGAGCTGGGCGACTGGCGGGTCGTGGTCCACTCCCCCTTCGGTGCCCAGGTGCACGCCCCCTGGGCCCTCGCGCTCGGCGCCCGGCTGTCGGAGCGGTACGGCATGGACGCCCAGGTCATGCACGCCGACGACGGCATCGTGCTGCGCCTGCCGGACGCCGACCTGATGAGCCTCGACCTGCCCGACCAGGAGCCGGCCAAGCCAGGCCTGGAGTACGACGCCGAACAGGCGCCCGTCGGCGCGGGCGACGTCGTCTTCGACAAGGGCGAGGTCGACCGGGTCGTCACCGACCAGGTGGGCGGCTCGGCCCTGTTCGCGTCCCGCTTCCGCGAGTGCGCGGCCCGCGCGCTGCTGCTGCCGCGCCGCAGCCCCGGCAAACGGACCCCGCTGTGGCAGCAGCGCCAGCGCGCCGCTCAACTGCTGGAGGTGGCGAGCGAGTACGGATCGTTCCCGATCGTCCTGGAGGCGGTCCGCGAGTGCCTCCAGGACGTCTTCGACGTGCCCGGCCTGGTCGAGCTGATGGGCGACCTGGAGGCCCGCAAGGTACGCCTGGTCGAGGTCACCACCCCGGAGCCGTCCCCGTTCGCCCGCTCCCTCCTCTTCGGATACGTCGCCCAGTTCCTCTACGAGGGGGACTCGCCGCTCGCCGAGCGCCGGGCCGCCGCCCTCTCCCTGGACTCACGGCTGCTGGCCGAGCTGCTGGGCCAGGCGGAGCTGCGCGAACTGCTCGACGCGGAGGTGCTCACCGAGCTGGAGCGCGAGCTCCAGTGGCTCACCGAGGACCGTCGCGTCAAGGACCCGGAGGGCGTCGCTGACCGGCTGCGGCTGCTCGGCCCGCTCACGGACGCCGAGCTCGCCGAGCGGGGAGCAGAGCCACAGTGGGCCCAGGAGCTGGCCGCCGCCCGCCGCGCGATCAGGGTGCGTATCGCCGGCAGCGACCACTGGGCGGCGATCGAGGACGCGGGCCGGCTGCGCGACGCGCTGGGCACGGCGCTGCCCGTGGGCGTGCCCGAGGCCTTCACCGAGCCGGTCAAGGACCCCCTCGGCGACCTCCTCGCGCGTCACGCCCGCACCCACGGCCCTTTCACGTCGGTCACCGCGGCGGCCCGCTTCGGCCTGGGCATCGCGGTCACCGAGGGCGCCTTGCAGCGGCTCGCCGCGGCGGGTCGGGTCGTGCAGGGCGAGTTCCATCCGGCCGGTATCGGCCAGGAGTGGTGCGACGCGACCGTACTGCGCCGGCTGCGTCGCCGTTCCCTGGCCGCGCTGCGGCACGAGCTGGAGCCGGTGCCGCCGCCCGCACTCGGGCAGTTCCTGCCCCAGTGGCAGCACATCGGCAAGGGGCACGCACTGCGCGGCACAGACGGACTGGTCCGCGCCGTCGAGCAGTTGCAGGGTGCCTCCGTGCCCGCCTCCGCCCTCGAAAAACTGGTTCTGCCCTCCCGGGTGGCCAACTACAACCCGGCGATGCTGGACGAGCTCACGGCCGCCGGCGAGGTGGTGTGGGCGGGGGCCGGGTCGCTCCCCGGGAAGGACGGCTGGGTCTCCCTCTACCTCGCGGACGCCGCCCCGCTGCTGCTGCCGCCCCCGCACCCCCTGGAGCCGACCGCCCTCCACCAGTCCGTGCTCGACATCCTCTCCGGCGGCTACGGCCTGTTCTTCCGGCAGATCACCGACCAGGTCCGCGCCACCACCCACCCGGACGTCACCGATCCCCAGCTGGCCGACGTCCTGTGGGACCTGGCCTGGTCGGGACGGCTGACGAACGACACCCTCGCGCCCCTGCGGTCCCTGCTGGGCTCCGGCCGCACCGCCGGCTCCACCGCCCACCGCGCCAAGCGCGCGGTGCCCCGCGGACGCTACGGCTCGCTGACGGCCGCCGCCCGCCCCGCGTCCCGCACCGGCCCGCCGACCGTCGCGGGCCGCTGGTCGCTACTCTCTGCGCGCGAGGGCGACACCACGGTGCGGGCCCACGCTCTGGCCCGCACGCTCCTCGACCGGCACGGCGTGGTGACCCGCGGCGCCGTCGCCGCCGAGGGCGTCGAAGGCGGCTTCTCGGCGGTGTACCGCATCCTGGCCGCCTTCGAGGAAAGCGGTCAGGCCCGGCGTGGCTACGTCGTCGAGGGGCTCGGCGCGGCGCAGTTCGCCATGGAGGGTGCCGTGGACCGGCTGCGCGCGGTCTCGAACGCCCGCGAGCGCCGCGAGGGCCCGCCCGGACGGCCGGACTTCACCGGCAACGGTCTCGAGGACCACACCGCAACCGACGGCTCGTACGGCTCAGTCGGCTCAGGTGATCCCGCCTCCGGTGACCTCCCCTTCGACGACTTCCCGCCCAGTGGTCACGGGGACACCGGTGCCCGGGACCAACCCGGCGACCTCTTCGCTGCTTCCCCGCCCCCTCCGCCCTCCCGGGACGACCACATCTCCCCCCGTGACTACGCCGAACCGGGCGCCGGCGGTCCGCGCGGGGGCGGTGCGCACGGGCGTGGCCATCGCGGCTCGTACGACGCCGGTTTCGCGGGCCGTCGTGGCCGTCCCTCCGCCGGTCCGGCGGCCGTCGTCCTGGCCGCCGCCGACCCGGCGAACGCGTACGGCGCGGCCCTCACGTGGCCCGAGCCCCCGTCCGGCGCCACGCACAAGCCGGGCCGCAAGGCGGGCTCCCTGGTGGTACTCGTGGAGGGGGAGCCCGCGCTCTACATGGAGCGCGGCGGCAAGACACTCCTGCTCTGGCCCTCGGTGTCGGACGGTCCGCCCGTCGACGACATCCGTCTGCGCGCGGCCACCGAGGCACTCGCCTCGGCCGCCCTCGCCGGTTCCCTCGGCACGGTCACGGTGGAGCGCGTCAACGGCACAGCGGCTCTGACCTCCCCCTTCGGTCCCCTGCTGGAGGAGGCGGGGTTCATCGCCACCCCGCGCGGCCTGCGCGTCAGAGCCTGAGCCTGTCACCCTTGACCCATGCCCGAAGGAGACACGGTCCGGCAGGCCGCGCGGCGGCTGCACGAAGCCCTCGCGGGCAAGGTCCTGACCCGTAGCGACTTCCGTGTGCCCCGGTACGCCACGGCCGACCTCACCGGCCGTAAGGTGCTGGACGTCACCCCGCGCGGCAAGCACCTGCTCACCCGCGTGGAGGGCGGCCTGACGGTGCACTCGCACCTGCGGATGGACGGTTCCTGGAAGGTGTTCGCGGCCGGTCAGCGCTGGAGCGGCGGCCCGGCGCACCAGATCCGGGCGATTCTCGGCACCACCGACCGCACGGCCGTCGGCTACCGCCTCCCGGTGCTGGAGCTCCTGCGCACCGCCGACGAAGAGCGCGCCGTCGGCCACCTCGGGCCCGACCTGCTGGGCCCGGACTGGGATCCCGAGCAGGCCCTGGCCAACCTGTGCGCGGAGCCCGCCCGCCCTCTCGGCGAGGCCCTGCTCGACCAGCGCAATCTCGCCGGTATCGGCAACGTCTACAAGTGCGAGCTCTGCTTCCTGCTCGGCGTCACTCCCTGGCTCCCCGTCGGCGACCTGCCCACCGCTCACGCCGTGAAGCTGGCCGCGTACGCGAAGAGGCTTCTGGAGGCCAACCGCGACCGCCCGGTCCGCCGGACGACAGGCCTGCGTGGCCAGGACCTGTTCGTGTACGGCCGCGCGCCCCGCCCCTGTCTGCGCTGCGGCACGCCGGTGCGCGTGGCGAACCAGGACGACGGCTCCCGCGAGCGACCCACGTACTGGTGTCCGACCTGCCAGGCCGGGCCCGCACCGTACCCGGGTGACTTCGCCGGTGCGCCGCCGCGACGCGGGACCGGGTGACTCGACCGGCAGGCTCGGCCCGCCCGTTCGACCACCAGGCTCAGCCCTCGAGTCCAGCCCCGCGCGTTCAACCGGCGAGTTCAGCCGGCGAGCAGGGCGTCCATCTGGCCGACCGCCTCGCGCAGTCCCTCCTCCATCCCCATCTCCGCGAGCTGGTCCATCTGCTCCCGGGTGTCGAAGACCGAGCGCATCTCCATGCGGGTGCCGCCGTCCCGCTCGGTGAGCGTCACCCGGGTCGCGGTCGTCGGCTTGCCCGCGCTCGGCACGCCGTCCGCGTCGGCGAATCCGTCGGTGAACTCCAGGGACGCGGGCGCAACGACCGAGGTGACCCGCCACCACCCGCGACGCGTGTCGCCGTCCGGGCCGGTCATGAAGTACGTGACGCCTCCGCCCGGAGTCAGGTCATACGCCTCCACCGTCGCCGGGTAGGCCGGCGGGCCCCACCAACGCTCCAGCTGCCTCGGGTCGGACCACAACCGCCACACCCGCTCGATGGGGGAGGGGAAGTCGGCGGTCAGGGTGAAGGCCAGGTTGTCGAGATCCTTGTCCAGGCTGGTGACACTCATCCGCTCTCTCCTTCCGTCGAGTCGTGCGCCTCGGGTTCCGCATCGGCAGCCCTGGATCACGACCCGCCCGGGCCGGACCGGCCGGAGTCGGAAGGGCCCGAGCCCGAGCCCGAACCCCCCGCCGGCCGGGGGCGACGCGGCACTGCCGGGACATCCGCGCCCACCGCCGTACGCAGGGCGCGGCGCCACTGGCCCGCTTCCACGGCCCCGGCGGCCAGGCGCCGCGGTACACAGTGCACCGGCAGCACGCTCAGTCCCCAGCCGCCGACCGCGACCGCCCCTTCGAGCACCCCGGCGCCGGGCGCCAGCGCCAGACGGAGCACGGCCCACCACCAGAGCACGCCGAGCCCCAGCGCGGCCGCCCGGCGAACCGTCCGTGCCCGCGCCATCCTCGCGTCATCCGTTTCCGGCCTGGAACATCCAGTGCTGCTTCTCGAGGTCGGCCGTGATCTGGATGAAGATGTCCTGGCTCACCGGATCAGGGTCCCCGGTCGCGGCGATCCTCTCCCGCATCCGCCCGATCACCGCGCCCAGGGCGTCCACGATCGTCTGCACCGCGGCCGTGTCGTCGACCCATCCTTCCGGGGTCACGCCGATGCCGCTGCCGACGGCCACCGTCGCGGCACGCCCGTCCGGGGAGACGCCGAGCGCCGAGGCGCGCTCCGCCACGGTGTCGGAGTGCGTGCGCGCGGTCCCGACGAGTTCGTCGAGCTGGAGGTGTACGGAGCGGAACCGAGGACCGACCACGTTCCAGTGGATCTGCTTCGCCACCAGGGCCAGGTCCACCAGGTCGACGAGGCCACCTTGCAACGCCTCGGAGACGGTCTTCAGGTTCGCGTCGGACAACGGGCTCTTCACGACGTACATCCACGCCTCCGTCGGTCGCCCCCCGGCCATGTCCCTCCACGATGACCGCACCACCGGGGACCGGCAAACCGGGCGAAGTCCCCGCCGAAGCCCCTCGCCCCTCCCCACGAGGACCGTCCCACCCACTCCGAGAACTCACCCACGCACGCAAAAACCCCGACCGCACCTCTCCGGTCTCCCGGAGAGACCCCGGCCGGGGCCTCACACGCACACGTTCTCAACGCTCAGGCGGCGACGACGTCCACTGCCTCGGCGGGCGCCTTGATGGTCACCCGTTCCGGTGGCACACCGGTCACCGAAACCGAACCCAGCATTGGACGCACCGGCGCGGGCACGGACTCGCTGGGCGTGGCCGCAGCGGACTGGGCCAGCTCGGCGAGGGCCAGTTCGTCACTCACTTCCCGCATGAGCTCGGACATCCGTACGTCCAGCGCGTCGCAGATGGCGGAGAGCAGCTCGGAAGACGCCTCCTTCTGCCCCCGCTCCACCTCGGAGAGATAGCCGAGTGAGACTCGGGCGGACGAGGAGACTTCGCGCAGCGTACGGCCCTGGCGTTGGCGCTGCCGACGCAGCACGTCACCCAGCAGGCGACGGAGCAGAATCATCGGTCGCTCCCTCCTCGGACCGTGTAACCGCATCCTTCACGCCCCACCGTACCGCCTCGCGCCGCGGCCGTGCGGGGAGCGATGTCGTGTTCACTCAGGGCTGCAAACATCAAAACCCCCCGTTCCGTTCCGTATCCTGTGCCCGCTCATTCCCGGTCTGTTCGCCCGCAAGCTCCCTCAAAAGGAGTGCGAGTACGCTCCGTACACTCTCCATACGAATTTCCGCGCGGTCGCCGTTCAACCGCAGGGCCTCCACTTTTCCGCCAGAGGCGGAAGCATCGTCTACTCCGACGGGCCCGGCGACGGCCACGAAGACCGTCCCGACGGGCTGTCCGTCCTGTGGATCCGGGCCGGCGACGCCCGTCGTCGCGATACCCCAGTCGGCACCCAGCGTCTTGCGCACGCCCGCCGCCATCTGGGCAGCGACCTGCGCATCCACCGCTCCACGCGCCGCGAGAACGGCGGCGTCGACGCCGAGCATCTCCCGCTTCAGCTCCGTCGCGTAGGCGGTGACGGACCCCCGGAAGGCCTTGGAGGCCCCGGGGACCGCCGTGATCGCGGATGCCACCATTCCACCGGTCAGTGACTCGGCGACCGCGAGGGTCTCGCCCTTGACCGTGAGTAGCCGCACCACGTCGGCGGCCGTGGAACTCAAACTTCCGTCTCCTTCAACGCCGCTCTGCGCTCGGCGATTCCCTGGCGGCGCAGCACAATGGCCTGTTTCACGTAGTCCAGCCCGGTCGCCACGGTCAGGACGACCGCCGCCGCCATCACCCAGAACCTCAGGGTGGCCAGCGGCCCCGTCAGCGCCAGGACGTACATGCCGACGGCGATGCCCTGCGTGAGGGTCTTTATCTTGCCGCCCCGGCTCGCGGGGATGACGCCGTACCGGATGACCACGAAACGCAGCACGGTGATCCCGAGTTCCCGGCCGAGGATGACGGCGGTCACCCACCACGGCAGGTCGCCCAGCACGGACAGACAGACGAGCGCCGCGCCCATGATCGCCTTGTCGGCGATGGGGTCGGCGATCTTCCCGAAGTCGGTGACGAGGTTGTACGTACGCGCCAGGTGGCCGTCGAAGAGGTCGGTGATCATGGCGACGGCGAAGGCCGCCCAGGCGAAGGAGCGCCAGGCCGGGTCGTACCCGCCGTTGCCGAGCAACAGGGCGACGAAAGCCGGCACGAGGAGCAGCCGGAGCATCGTCAGCAGATTGGCGACGTTCCAGACGCTCGCCTGGTTGACGGCGGCGGCCGCGATCTTGCCACCCCGCCCGCCGGCACTGCCCTCGGTCGCGCCGCGTTCCACGGCGCCCCCCGGGGTCGTACGCTCCGCCGGAGTCGCACGCGCCCCGGTGGCCGAGCGCTCCCCCGGTTCCTGCGCGGCGCCCGAGGCACCACGCGGGCCGGGCCTGCGCGCACTGGAGGAGCCGCCCGCCGCGGACGCCGGGACTCCGGTCATCTGCCGGTCTCCTCACTCCACTCGGGTGATCCCGGCAGCGGTTCGGCCACCAGGTCGACACCCTCCGTTCCGACCACCTTCGCATCGACCATACGACCGACACCGAGGCCTTCGCCGCTCGTGAGCAGCACCTGGCCGTCCGTCTCGGGCGCCTGGTGCTCCGCGCGGCCGCGCACCCCGTCCGCCTCGTCGACGGACTCGACGAGCACGCGCACTGTCGCGCCGACACGCTCCTCGGCCCGCTGCGAGACGAGTTCCTCGGCCAGACGGGACACCCGTGCCAGCCGCTCCGCGACGACGTCCTCGTCCACCTTGTCGCCGTAGGTCGCCGCCTCGGTGCCCTCCTCGTCGGAGTATCCGAAGACGCCGATGGCGTCGAGCCGTGCGTGGTTCAGGAACCGCTCCAGCTCGGCGAGGTCGGCCTCGGACTCGCCGGGGAAGCCCACGATGAAGTTGGAGCGCACGCCGGCCTCGGGGGCCTTGCTCCGGATCGTGTCAAGCAGCTCCAGGAAGCGGTCGGTGTCACCGAAGCGGCGCATCGCGCGCAGCACGTTCGGAGCGGAGTGCTGGAAGGACAGGTCGAAGTAGGGCATGACCTTGGGGGTGGACGTCAGCACCTCAATGAGGCCGGGACGCATCTCGGCCGGCTGGAGGTAGCTGACACGCACCCGCTCGATGCCGTCGACGTCCGCGAGGTTGGGCAGCAGCGACTCCAGCAGGCGGATGTCGCCGAGGTCCTTGCCGTAGGAGGTGTTGTTCTCGGAGACCAGCATGATCTCCTTGACGCCCTGCTCGGCCAGCCACCGGGTCTCGTTCAGCACGTCGCTCGGGCGGCGTGAGATGAAGGAGCCGCGGAAGGACGGGATGGCGCAGAACGAACAGCGCCGGTCGCAGCCGGAGGCCAGCTTCACCGAGGCGACCGGGGAGCCGTCCAAGCGGCGGCGCAGCGGCGCGCGGGGCCCCGAGGCCGGGGCGACGCCTTCGGGAAGGTCGGTGGGGCCGTGCCCGGGCAGGGCGACCGAGGCGCCGGCCTCTTGCCGCTCGGCGGGGCTGATCGGCAGCAGCTTGCGTCGGTCGCGCGGGGTGTGAGCGGCGTGGATGCCGCCGTTCAGGATGGTCTGCAGGCGGTCGGAGATGTCGGTGTAGTCGTCGAAGCCGAGTACACCGTCGGCCTCGGGAAGGGCCTCGGCGAGCTCCTTGCCGTACCGCTCGGCCATGCAGCCCACCGCCACCACGGCCTGCGTTCTGCCGTGGCCCTTGAGGTCGTTGGCCTCCAGGAGGGCGTCGACGGAGTCCTTCTTCGCGGCCTCGACGAAGCCGCACGTGTTCACGACGGCGACGTCCGCTTCCTCGGCGTCCTCGACGAGCTTCCAGCCGTCCGCCTCCAGACGGCCTGCGAGCTCCTCCGAGTCCACCTCGTTACGGGCGCAGCCAAGGGTGACGAGTGCGACGGTACGGCTTTCAGGCATGGGCTCAAGACTACTTCGTCCCGCCGACAGCCCACGTCGACGGGGTTGCCCGATCCTGGTCGACCCCGTCCGCGCCGGTGTTTTCCGTGCCCTATCCGACCTGCGGGTCGCCCTTCGTGTACGTCAGACGTTCCACGGAGCCCGGCTGGAAGTCGTCGTCGATCTTCTTGCCGTTGACGTACAACTGGATCGCGCCGGCGTCGCCGAGGACGAGGTTGACCTTCTCGTTGTCCTGGAAGGTCTTGGAGTCGCCCTGCTTGAGGAGGCCGTCGAAGAGCAGCCGGCCGTTGTGGTCCTTGGCGGAGATCCAGCTGCGGCCGTCGGTGGCGCTGACCTTGACCGTCACCTTGTCCCGCGGGGCCGCGGCGATCGCGCTGTCGGTCGGGTCCGGCTTGGGGTCGGCCGGCTTCTTCGGCTTCGCGCTCGACGAGGGGGACTCGCCGGCCGCCGGCTGGTCTCCCTCGGCGACGCTCGCCTCGGATCCGTCGTCTCCGCCCTTGACGAACGTGAAGCCGACGAAACCGATCACCGCCACGATCGCCGCGACCATGGCAGCGGTCCAGTTGGGTCCGCGCCGCTCGGGACGGATGCGTTCCGCTTCGAACAGGGGCGCGGCCGGGGTCGGCGCCGGGCGCCCTCCGTGCGCGGCGTCGAACCGCGCGAGCAGTTCGGCGGGGTCGAGTCCGACCGCCTTGGCCAGGGTCCTGATGTGACCGCGCGCGTACACGTCACCGCCGCAGGGCGCGAAGTCGTCCGCCTCGATGGCGTGCACGATGGCGATGCGGACGCGGGTGGCGTTGCTGATGTCGTCGACGGTCAACCCGGCGGCGACCCGCGCCTGCTGCAGAACACGGCCGACGGAGGGGCGGGCTTCCTCGGAAACGTCCTCAGAGACGCCTTGGGACACGTCTTCGATCGGACGCTCGTCTTCGGGGGAGTTGCCGTTGGACACGGGGGCGCCTTTCGAGCGTATGGCCGCCTGCGCTGGACGTTCAGTCTAGGGGGGGTACAAACCGGTGGGGCAACCGGACGGTCGTACTTTGTACGCCATCGGAATGGCCCCGCGTCCCGATGGTGTATTACCTGTTTGTCGTTTCCCTGAACTTGACGTACGCCATGGGAGAACGGTTGCCCGGTGATCCCTAACGGGTGAGTCACGATCGGCCACCGGGCCGCCGTGACTCTCACCGCCGGGGAACACGCGCGTGCCGTTCCCTACTCTTCAGACTCCCCCCGGATCAGCGCGAGCACGCCGTCCAGCTCGTCAGGCTTCACAAGAACGTCACGAGCCTTCGATCCCTCGCTCGGCCCGACGATGCTCCGCGACTCCATCAGGTCCATCAGACGCCCGGCCTTGGCGAAGCCGACGCGCAGCTTGCGCTGCAGCATGGAGGTCGACCCGAACTGCGTGGAGACGACCAGCTCGGCCGCCTGGCACAGCAGGTCGAGGTCGTCACCGATGTCCTCGTCGATCTCCTTCTTCTGCTTGGTACCGACGGTGACGTCCTCCCGGAAGACGGGCGCCATCTGGTCCTTGCAGTGCTGGACGACGACCGCGACCTCCTCCTCGGTCACGAACGCGCCCTGCATACGGGTCGGCTTGTTCGCGCCCATCGGCAGGAACAGGCCGTCACCCTTGCCGATCAGCTTCTCGGCGCCGGGCTGGTCGAGGATGACCCGCGAGTCGGCCAGGGAGGACGTGGCGAAGGCCAGCCGGGAGGGCACGTTGGCCTTGATCAGGCCGGTGACGACGTCCACGGAGGGCCGCTGGGTGGCGAGCACCAGATGGATGCCGGCCGCACGCGCGAGCTGCGTGATCCGCACAATGGCGTCCTCGACGTCCCGCGGCGCCACCATCATCAGGTCGGCCAGCTCGTCCACGATCACCAGCAGGTACGGGTACGGCTGGAGCTCGCGCTCACTGCCCTCGGGCGGTTTGGCCTTGCCTTCGCGCACCGCGCGGTTGAAGTCGTCGATGTGCCGGTAGCCGTAGGCGGCGAGGTCGTCGTAGCGGAGGTCCATCTCCCGTACGACCCACTGGAGCGCCTCCGCGGCCCGCTTCGGGTTGGTGATGATCGGTGTGATCAGGTGCGGGATGCCCTCGTACGCGGTCAGCTCGACGCGCTTGGGATCGACCAGGATCATCCGGACGTCCTCCGGGGTCGCCCGCATCATGACCGAGGTGATCAGGCAGTTGATACAGGACGACTTGCCCGAACCGGTGGCACCGGCGACCAGTATGTGCGGCATCTTCGCCAGCGAGTGCATGACGTAGCCGCCCTCGACGTCCTTGCCGAAGGCGACCAGCATCGGGTCGGCGTCCTCGGCGGACTCCGCGAGGCGCAGCACGTCGCCGAGGTTGACCATCTCCCGGTCGGTGTTGGGGATCTCGATGCCGACCGCGGACTTGCCGGGGATCGGGCTGATGATCCGCACGTCGGGGCTGGCGACGGCGTACGCGATGTTCTTGGCCAGCGCGGTGATCCGCTCTACCTTCACGGCGGGCCCGAGCTCGACCTCGTAGCGCGTGACCGTCGGCCCGCGGGTGAAGCCGGTGACAGCGGCGTCAACCTTGAACTCGGTGAAGACGGTGGTCAGCGAGGCGACTATGGCGTCGTTCGCGGCGCTGCGCGCCTTGCCGGGACCGCCCCGGGTGAGGAGGTCGAGGGCCGGCAGGGCGTAGGTGATGTCGCCGGAGAGCTGCAACTGCTCGGCGCGCGGCGGCAGGTCCCGTTCCTTGGGGAGCGGGGTCTTGGTCAGGTCGGCGACCACCGAGCCCTGCTCGGCGTCGTCCTTGCGCGCCTTGTCCTGCCTGAGCTTTCCCGGCTGCGGGCGCGCGGCCGGCACGGGTGTCGGGGTCGGCGTCGACTCACGGTCCCCCGTGCTCACGCCCTGGGTGAGGTCGGCGACCAGCGGCGAGGGCGGCATCCCGTGCAGCACGGCACCGTCGAGCGCGGCGGCGGCCGCGGCCGCGACGTCCACGGCGTCCATCGGCCGGTTCATCTCGGGCTGCGGTACGGCGGATCGCCGGGGCCTGCCGCGACGCCGCGTGAGCACCTCCTCCTCGGCCGCGTCGGGGTCGTACGGCTGCGCCGCCGGGCCCCCGCGTCCGCGGGGCTTCGCGGGCAGTGCCTCGCGCCACTGCTCCTCGTAGCGCTCGTCGTCCTCACCGAACGCGTCGGTCTCCGTGTCCGGGGCCCGGACGAGGCCGAGCCGTTCACCGAGCAGCCGCAGCCGCTGCGGGACGGCGTTGACCGGGGTGGCCGTGACGACCAGCAGCCCGAAGACCGTGAGCAGCACGAGCAGCGGCACGGCCAGGACATCGGTCATCGTGTAGGACAGCGGGGTCGCCGCGCCCCAGCCGATGAGGCCGCCGGCGTCTCTTATGGCCTGCATGCCGTCACCGCGGGCCGGTGAGCCGCAGGCGATGTGTACCTGGCCGAGGACACCGATGACGAGGGCGGACAGCCCGATCACGATCCGGCCGTTGGCCTCGGGTTTCTCGGGGTGGCGGATCAGGCGCACGGCGATGGCGCCGAGCAGGATCGGCACGAGCAGGTCCAGCCGGCCGAAGGCGCCGGTCACGAGGATCTCGACGAGGTCGCCGACGGGGCCCCTGAGGTCGGCCCAGGTGCCCGCGGCGACGATCAGCGCGAGGCCGAGCAGCAACAGCGCGACGCCGTCCTTGCGGTGCGCCGGGTCGAGGCCCTTCGCGCCCTGCCCCATGCCGCGGAAGACGGCGCCGACGGCGTGCGCGATGCCCAGCCAGAGGGCGCGTGCGAGCCGGTACACGCCGCCGGTCGGGCTGGGCGCCGGTTTTGGCGCGGGCTTCCTCGCCGCGGCCTTCTTGGCGGGTGCCTTCTTAGCGGGTGCCTTCTTCGCAACGGCCTTCTTCGCCGGAGCCTTCGCCGGAGCGGCCGCCTTCTTCGCGGGCTGCTTCTTGGCTGCGGAGGGACGTGAGGCCATAGGTGTGAGGTTACCGGGGGAGGCGGCGGTCGACACGTGTGCCCACCGCTTCACCCGTTCGTGTCGCCCGTAGGAAAGTCCGGAACTGACGCCTCCGACGCAGCCGCTGACAGGCCCTCATGCGCCGGCCCCACCGATTTCCCCGTCCTGGCCACCGGGAGCCCTCGGCCGACCGCGGCCCGACCCGCCGACGGCGCTCAGTTGACCGCGGCCTGGCCTCCGGACGAGCCCGGCTCCAGGGCGTCCAGCGCCCTCCTCAGGCCGGTGAGCTTGCGCTCCAGATGTGCCGCCGTAGCCACCGCCGCCGCGTCCGTCGACTCGTCACCCAGCTGCTTGGAGAGCGCCTCGGCCTGCTCCTCGACGGCCGCCAGCCGCGCCGACAGCTCGGCGAGCAGCCCCGCGGGTTCCTTGGCCTCACCGCCGGCGGCCTTGCCGCCACCCTCCAACTGGAGCCTCAGCAGGGCCGCCTGCTCGCGCAGCTGGCAGTTCTTCATGTACAGCTCGACGAAGACGGAGACCTTCGCACGCAGCACCCACGGGTCGAACGGCTTGGAGATGTAGTCCACCGCGCCCGCCGCGTACCCGCGGAAGGTGTGGTGCGGGCCGTGGTTGATCGCGGTGAGGAAGATGATCGGGATGTCCCGGGTCCGCTCCCGTCGCTTGATGTGCGCGGCCGTTTCGAAACCGTCCATGCCCGGCATCTGGACGTCCAGCAGAATGACCGCGAAGTCGTCCGTGAGCAGTGCTTTGAGCGCTTCCTCCCCGGACGATGCCCGCACCAGCGTCTGATCGAGCGCCGAGAGGATCGCCTCCAGCGCCAGCAGATTCTCCGGCCGGTCATCGACCAGGAGGATCTTGGCCTTCTGCACCATGGCCCGCCCTCCTCGCCCCGGCGTGGGGCCTCCCCTGTCCGCAGGACTTGGGGCAGCACCGGCGAGCGCCGCCCCAGGGGACGACTCCCTTGCGCCGCCCGTCCTTGTGCCGGTCATCGTAGCCGCACCCCGCCTGTCGCCACACCCTGTCACCGCGATGTCACTGTGCACGTAGCAGAAACGCATCGAGGGACCAGAAGGTTCCCCGAATCCCGTACTTCTACACGACTTCGGGCACACTGAGTCAGCAACTCCGCGTGAACACCGAAGGTTCCCGCCACTTACGCGCAATCCCACACTCGCACACTGCCCGAACGTGCCGCGCGGACGGTGCCCGTCCGCACCGGGAACACCGGACCGCGCGTACCGGGAACACCGCGCCGCGCGTACCACGCGCACCATGACCGGACGTACCGCGGGCACGGCGTCCGAACGCGTCGTCCGGTCCCGTCCGAACCTGCTCCTCACTCCTCCCGCATCCACTGCCTCATCACCGTCAGCAGGTGATCGGGGTCGACCGGCTTCGTCACGTAGTCGGAGGCACCCGACTCGATCGCCTTCTCCCGGTCGCCCTTCATCGCCTTCGCGGTCAGCGCGATGATCGGCAGACCGGCGAACTGAGGCATCCGACGGATCGCCGTGGTCGTCGCGTACCCATCCATCTCGGGCATCATGATGTCCATCAGGACGACCGCCACGTCCTCGTGCTGCTCCAGGACCTCGATGCCCTCGCGCCCGTTCTCGGCGTACAGCACGGAGAGGCCGTGCTGCTCCAGGACACTGGTGAGCGCGAAGACGTTGCGGATGTCGTCGTCGACGATCAGCACCTTCTGGCCGCCGAACCGGATCCCGCGGTGCGACTGCGGCGCCGCCTCCTCCTGCCCGGCGGCCGGCTGCTGCTCCCGTGCCGCGGCCCGCTCCTCGGCCTCCACCGCCCTGCGGCGGCGCCGGAAGAGCGCCGCCGCGACGTTCTGCGAGTCCTGGTACGACCTCACCTCGGCGGGCACCCCGACCTGCGCCCCCGGCAGCTCGACCGCGACGCCCGAGGACGCCAGCAGGTCGCCCGCCTCCAGGGACGGCATGGCCTGCTGGTAGCCGTGCGGGGGCAGCTCGCTCAGGTGCATCGGCAGGTAGAGCGTGAACGTCGACCCGCGGCCCGGCTCACTCTGCGCGTGGATCTCGCCGCCCAGCAGCTGCGCGATCTCCCGCGAGATGGACAGCCCCAGCCCCGTACCGCCGTACTTGCGGCTGGTGGTGCCGTCCGCCTGCTTGAACGCCTCGAAGATCACCCGCATCTTGCTCGCCGCGATCCCGATCCCGGTGTCGCTCACGGAGAACGCGATCAGCGGCGCGTCGGGATCGGTCGTCGAACCGGCCTCCAGCAGCTGCTCCCGGATGGCCTGCGGGACCTCGTCCCGGGCCGGCCGGATGACCAGCTCGACCGCTCCGGAGTCGGTGAATTTCACCGCGTTGGACAGCAGGTTGCGCAGCACCTGGAGAAGGCGCTGCTCATCGGTGTGCAGCGTGGCGGGCAACTCCGGCGACACCCGCACCGACAGGTCCAGGCCCTTCTCCGCGGTCAGCGGCCGGAACGTGGCCTCCACGTAGTCGACGAGCTGGACGAGCGCGATACGCGTCGGGGAGACGTCCATCTTGCCCGCCTCGACCTTCGACAGGTCGAGGATGTCGTTGATGAGCTGGAGCAGGTCGGAGCCGGCGCCGTGGATCGTCTCGGCGAACTCGACCTGCTTCGGGGACAGGTTGGCGTCGGCGTTGTCGGCGAGCAGCTTGGCCAGGATCAGCAGCGAGTTGAGCGGCGTACGCAGCTCGTGCGACATGTTGGCCAGGAACTCGCTCTTGTAGCGCATGGAGACCGCGAGTTGCTCGGCGCGCTCCTCCAGGACCTGCCGCGCCTCCTCGATCTCGGTGTTCTTCACCTCGATGTCGCGGTTCTGCTGCGCCAGCAGCTCGGCCTTCTCCTCCAGCTCGGCGTTGGACGACTGGAGCGCCTTCTGCCGCTGCTCCAACTCCTCCGACCGGTCCCTCAGTTGCTCGGTCAGCTCCTGCGACTGCTTCAGCAGTACCTCCGTCTTGGTGTTGACGGAGATGGTGTTGACGCTCGTCGCGATCATCTCGGCGATCTGGTTGAGGAAGTCCTTCTGGATCTGCGTGAACGGGGTGAAGGACGCCAGTTCGATGACGCCGAGCACCTGTCCCTCGAACAGCACCGGCAGGACGATCACCTGGGCGGGCGGGGCCTCCCCGAGCCCCGAGGAGATCTTCAGGTAGCCGCTCGGCGCGTTCTCCACAAGGATCGTGCGCTTCTCCTCGGCGGCCGTCCCGACCAGTGCCTCCCCCGGCCGGAACGAGGTGGGCATGGACCCCATCGAGTAGCCGTACGACCCGAGCATGCGCAGCTCGTACTGGTCGCTCTGGGTGCCCGCCTGCTCCTGGCCGTCGACGTGGGGCATGGCGAGGAAGAACGCCCCGTGCTGCGCGGAGACCACCGGGGTGAGCTCGCTCATGATCAGCGAGGCCACGTCCTGAAGGTCCCGGCGGCCCTGCATCAGCGCGGAGATCCGCGCCAGATTGCCCTTGAGCCAGTCCTGCTCCTTGTTGGCGATCGTGGTGTCGCGCAGGTTGGCGATCATCTTGTTGATGTAGTCCTGGAGCTCGGAGATCTCCCCGGAGGCGTCCACGTCGATCTTCAGGTTCAGGTCGCCGCGCGTCACCGCGGTCGCCACGCGCGCGATGGCGCGCACCTGCCGGGTGAGATTCCCGGCCATCTCGTTCACGGACTCGGTCAGGTCCCGCCAGGTGCCGTCGACGTCACGCACGCGTGCCTGACCGCCGAGCTGGCCCTCCGTGCCCACCTCGCGCGCCACGCGGGTGACCTCCTCGGCGAAGGAGGACAGCTGGTCGACCATCGTGTTGATGGTCGTCTTCAGCTCGAGGATCTCCCCGCGCGCGTCGATGTCGATCTTCTTGGTCAGGTCGCCCTTGGCGATGGCCGTGGTGACCATGGCGATGTTGCGGACCTGGCCGGTCAGGTTGGACGCCATCTGGTTCACCGACTCGGTGAGGTCCTTCCAGGTGCCCGCCACCCCCGGTACCTGTGCCTGGCCCCCCAGGATGCCGTCGGTGCCCACCTCCCGGGCCACCTTGGTCACCTGGTCGGCGAAGGACCGCAGCGTCCGCACCATGGTGTTGAAGGTGTCGGCGAGCTGCGCGACCTCGCCGCGCGCCTCGATCGTCACCGTCCGCGTCAGGTCGCCGTTGGCGACGGCCGCGGCCACCTGGGAGATGTTCCGCACCTGGACCGTGAGGTTCTTGGCCATCAGGTTGACGTTGTCGTTGAGGTCCTTCCAGATGCCCACGACGCCGGGCACGCTCGCCTGACCACCGAGGATGCCCTCGGTACCCACCTCACGCGCCACCCGGGTGACCTGCTCGGCGAAGGACGACAGCTGGTCCACCATCGTGTTGACGGTCGTGACCAGCTCGAGGATCTCGCCCTTGGCGTCGACGGTGATCTTCTTCGACAGGTCGCCCTTGGCCACGGCGGTCGTGACCTCGGCGATGTTGCGGACCTGCATGGTCAGGTTGTTGGCCATGCCGTTCACGGACTGCGTGAGGTCCTTCCAGGTGCCGGAGACGCCCTGCACCTCCGCCTGGCCGCCGAGGATGCCCTCGGTACCCACCTCACGGGCCACCCGGGTGACCTCCTGCGCGAACGACGACAGCTGGTCCACCATCGTGTTCAGGGTGTTCTTCAGCTCCAGGATCTCCCCGCGCGCGTCCACGGTGATCTTCTGGGACAGGTCACCGCGCGCCACCGCCGTCGCGACCTGCGCGATGTTGCGCACCTGACCGGTCAGGTTCCCGGCCATGCCGTTCACCGAGTCGGTCAGTTCGCGCCACACGCCGGCGACCCCGGGCACCTGGGCCTGGCCGCCGAGGCGGCCCTCCGTACCCACCTCGCGGGCCACCCGGGTGACCTGCTCGGCGAAGGACGACAACTGGTCGACCATCGTGTTGATGGTGTTCTTCAGCTCCAGGATCTCGCCACGCGCGTCGACGTCGATCTTCTGGGACAGGTCGCCCCGCGCCACGGCCGTCGTCACCTGGGCGATGTTCCGCACCTGGGAGGTCAGATTCCCCGCCATCGAGTTGACGGAGTCCGTCAACTCCTTCCAGGTCCCCGACACGCCGTCGACGCGGGCCTGGCCGCCGAGTCGGCCCTCCGTACCCACGTCCCGGGCCATCCGCGTGACCTGGTCCGCGAAGCTGGAGAGCTGGTCGACCATCGTGTTCACGGTGTTCTTCAGCTGGAGCATCTCGCCGGAGACGTCCACGGTGACCTTCTGCGACAGGTCGCCGTTGGCCACCGCCGTCGTCACCTGGGCGATGTTGCGCACCTGACCGGTGAGGTTGCGGAACGCGGTGTTGACGGAATCCGTCAGGTCCTTCCACGTCCCCGCCGCACCCGGCACCTGCGCCTGACCGCCCAGCTCACCCTCGACACCGACCTCGCGGGCCACGCGGGTGACCTCGGCGCCGAAGGAGGACAGCTGGTCCACCATCGTGTTGACGGTGTTCTTCAGCTCCAGCATCTCGCCGGCCACGTCCACCGTGACCTTCTGCGACAGGTCACCGTTGGCCACCGCCGTCGTCACCGCGGCGATGTCGCGCACCTGAGTGGTCAGGTTCCGGAAGACGGTGTTGACGGAATCCGTCAGGTCCTTCCAGATCCCCGCCGCACCCGGCACGTTCGCCTGGCCGCCGAGCTGTCCCTCGCCGCCGGTCTCGTTCGCCACGCGCGTGACCTCGTCCGCGAAGATCCGCAGCGTCTCGGTCATCTGGTTGATCGTCTCGGCGAGCTGCGCGACCTCGCCGCGGGCCGGCACCGTCACCTTCTTCGACAGGTCGCCGTTGGCGACCGCGGTCGTCACGTGGGAGATCTCGCGCACCTGGGCCGTCAGGTTCCCGGCCATGGTGTTGACGGAGTCCGTGAGCTCCTTCCACACCCCGGCGACGCCCGGCACCTGCGCCTGCCCGCCCAGGGCGCCCTCGGTGCCGACCTCACGAGCGACGCGCGTCACCTCGGACGAGAACGCGGACAGCTGGTCCACCATCGTGTTGACGGTGTTCTTCAGCTCCAGCATCTCGCCGGCCACGTGAACCGTGACCTTCCGGGACAGATCACCCTTGGCCACCGCCGTCGTCACCAGCGCGATGTCCCGCACCTGCGCGGTGAGCCGGTACGCCATCGTATTGACGGAGTCCGTGAGATCCTTCCACGAACCGGACATACCGCGCACCCGGGCCTGTCCGCCCAGCTTGCCCTCGGTCCCGACCTCGCTGGCCACCCGCGTGACCTCGTCCGTGAACGTCGACAACTGGTCGACCAGGTTGTTCACGGTCCGCCCGACCTTCAGGAACTCACCGCGCAGCGGTTGCCCGGCGCCCTCCGCCGTCTGCGTCCGCAGCTCCATACGGGGCGACAGGTCACCGTCCGCCACCGCCGACAGCACCCGGCTGACTTCGGAGACCGGCCGTACGAGGTCGTCCACGAGCGCGTTCGAGTTGTCGATCGCGGCCGCCCACGAGCCCTCGCAGGCGCCTGTCTCCAGCCGCTCCGTGAGCTTTCCCTCACGCCCGACCATGCGCCGCACCCGGGCCAGCTCACCCGTGAGATGGAGATTGCGGTCGGCCACCTCGTTGAAGACCGCCGCGATCTCCGACATCACACCGTCGCCGGACACCGTCAGCCGTTTGCGGAAGTTCCCCTCCCGCATGGACACGAGTGCCACGAGCAGCCGATTCAGCGCGGCCGTGTCCACCGTCGTACTGCCACCCCGCGTTTTGCCCTGGTTACTCAGGGACTGTCCGCCTTTCGCGCGCGTCTTCGTGGCCCGCGTCGCTGCGCCAGACTCCACTGTGTCCCTCCCGCAGGGGTCGACCGTTACCGCTGTGCCCGGACACCACCGCTCGGCGGGCCGGTTACTGCCGCGTACTTCCGTGCTTCCGCACGGTCCGGACCGGCTCGCCGGACCGCTTCCAGGGCTGCTGCCCACCGCACTCGGTGCGCATTCAACCTGCCCTGACCTTCA